>JACMJL010000216.1 GCA_014380625.1 Clostridiaceae bacterium | reverse complement strand
TATATTAATATCTTATCAATAACTCATAAGTCGGGTGTCAGGCACCAGATTGGTGCCGGGCACCGTTTAATTTTTTTAAAATAATGTTATTGTTATGGAAATATTTAATAATTGATACGTATAAAGGTTTAGATGGAATAGAAAGGCTGTGGTTACTATTAACCAGGATATTGAAATCGTAGAGTCTATACTACGAGGCAACACAAAGTTGTTTGAAATTATAATTAAACGATATGAGTTATCAGTTCAAAGATTTATTTACAATATGCTTAGAAGTAAAGAAGCGGCAGAGGATGTTGCACAGGACGTATTTATTTCAGCATATAACAAATTATATTCCTTTAACAATGAATATAAATTTTCCACCTGGCTTTTTTCCATTGCAAAGAATAAAACTATTGATTATGTAAGAAAGAATAAAAAAGTGGTTGAGATAGAGTATTGTAATGAAGTAACCTTTTCTACAAGTAACTCCCCAGAGAACTTTGTAGAGTTTATGGAAACAAAGAAGAATGTATTAGAGTTTATTAAAAGTTTAAATGAAACTGATAAACAAATATTGCTGCTACGTTATACACAAGAGAAGACTACTTTTCAGCAGATAGCCCTTAGCCTGAATATGCCAGAATCCACTATAAAAAAGAGATATTATAGTCTATATAATAAGTATGTGTCTTTTATAACAGTTAAACTTAAGAAACCAATCACAGAAGAGGTTTTAAGTAAGGGGGTTATGGAAAAATGAAATGTATAAAATTTATAAAGTTAATACCCAATTATTTTGATAATGAGGTAGATAGCAAAGTTAAAGAGGAAATGGAAGATCATATAAAACATTGCCAGAGTTGTAAAGAAGAATTAGATAAAAGAAAAAAACTCATGACTTCCTTTAAATCTGTATTAGAGGAGGAAGAGGTGAAATTTAAGAGCAGAAAGGATGAAATAATTAAGAACATAGATAGTTCAAGATATTCTAATAGAATAACAAGTAAAATGTTTTATCATTTAAATAGATATAAAGCTGGGTACTCCGTTTCTGTAGTAGCCGTGGTTTTAATGTTCATATCATTGAACTTTGGTGGAAATATATTTAATACAGCTATGAAATCTAGTGATATGGCAACTGAAAAACAAATCAAACCTGGTATCAGGGTACAAAAAGATGAAGTCAAAGGCAACCAAACTGTAACAGTGAAGTATGATATTTTACCTAAGGAACAATTGAACCCTACTGGAGATGGAATTAGCAATAGGGTTAATTCAATTTATCGCAAGGAACTTATTAATACGCTAGAGAAAATGAAGGAGCTGAATCCAGGGGTTGGAACCTGGATAACAATTTATTGTAATAATGATAAGTTAATGTTTTATAATTATAATCATTTGGTGGCATATAATTATAACGAGAAAGAGAAAGGCATCTACTCAGTACTTGATTTTAGTAACTTAAAAGTTGGAGGCTATCAAGGAAGCGAGACCGTAGTTTTTAGTTTTAGTCCTGATGGTAATTACTGCCTAGTTGGAACTCATATTGGTGAGATTGATTTAGTATCTAAAAATAGTCTGTATTTATATAATGTAAATACAGGAAAGTACAACGAAATCGCTACTAATTTTAATATGAAAACGGATAAGGTATTATGGTATAGTGCCTTGAATGACTCCTCTAAATGGATAGTTTCTGCAACGGATCATAGGGATGGCACGAAAAACATATTATGGGATGTTGATAAGGCTAAAACATTAGTAACCCTACCCAAAGACATAAAAGCAGTGGGGGACAATCGAGGAAAGTTTTTAGATTATGATAATTTAAAGGTTAAAGATGATAACGGTAATACGGTGACCCTAGAATCTCCAATATATATATATAGCTGGTATTTTAAGAATGCAAATACCTTGATAGGGGTACCTTATAGAACAGATATAGAAAACTATAAATTATTAGATTTTGAAGTAGTAGAAATAAATATTAATGAAAAGACTGGAAAAGTAGTATTTCGACCATATCCATAAAGAATAGTGAATTTGACAAGTGGATTTTAATTAGGTATAGTAGTAATAAAATCAATGATAATCATTTTCAATAAATATTAATTATTTCCATAAGATAAATTTACAAAACATCAGTATTTGGGGGTCGAAATGAGAAATCACACAAGAAAATTAACTTCTATTGCAATCACTATTGCTTTACTAATTGTAGGTGGCGGCTTTATTTATAGTGTAAGTTATCTAATAGGGGGATCACAAGTCTTTAAAATGGTATTTATGTCTCTTTACTTCAGCATTCTTTTATATTTATTAATGCTCAGGTCACCAGAAATCGGAACAATGTCTGCTTTATCTGTAGTATTAGGAATTATCCTGGCTGTCTTTAGCCCTATTATGACTATGGCTATTATTCTTTCGGGCCTATTAACAGATCTGACAAGCTATCTATTGTTTAGAGGTTATGGTAAAGGTAAGAAACTGATTATTAGCTCTGGATTTTATCCCTTTTTTGCTGTAATTGTTTCACTATTTTTAACTTCAAAGCTAACAATTAGCTATAAACCAGGAATAATCATTATAATATATATAGTAGGAGGCCTTGCTGCTTTTATTTTAGGTATAGTGGGAGGAATCCTTGGACAGTATCTAAATAGAAAATATGTACATGTTGACAGAAATATAGGAATATAAAAATATCCGGTTGAAGTGATTTAAAATCACTTTCACCGGATTTTTTTACTTTGTAATACAAGCAAGAAATATTGAAAAAGAAAATAAGGAATAGAGGAAAAAAGGGAATAATATAGAAGTAATAAAGGGATATTATTATTTATAAAAAGGGGGCATTATTATGTCTAAAGTATATGAATATAACTTAAGAACAAAGAAAGAGGGAGAATTTTTAGATATTACTTATTTAGTAGAACAAGCACTTAAAGAAAGTAACTTAAAAGAGGGAATTGTAGTGGTGTTTTGTCCTCACACTACGGCTGGGATAACTATAAATGAAAATGCAGATCCGGATGTAGTTAGAGATATGTTGGCTACCTTTGATAAAGCCTATCCTAAACAGGGGGATTACAATCATTCTGAGGGAAATTCTCATGCTCACATTAAGGCTTCTTTGATGGGAAGTAGTGCCACCATAATTGTAGAAGCTGGAGGGCTGAAGCTTGGAATCTGGCAGGGGATTTATTTTACTGAGTTTGATGGGCCTAGAAATAGGAAAGTTTACATTAAATTCATATAGAAAGGATAAATTATGATAATTAAAATACTTCACACAAACGATTTACATAGTAATTTCCACAATTTTTTTAAAATTGCTAACAAGATAAAGAAATTGAAGGACGAAAACACTCTTGTACTAGATGCAGGAGATTTTGCTGATTTTAAAAGTATAGAGCTTCAAGGTACTGATGGGTTAGCCGCTGTGGAGCTTTTAGAAAGCGCTGAATATGATGCTATTACAGTAGGAAATAACGAAACCTTTAATGGTGTAGATATATTAGAGAACATGGCTTCAAACTCAAAGATTCCCTTCCTTAGTTGCAATATAAATAAGTTAGATGGAAGTGTAATTGAAGGAGTTAAGAAAAGTATTATTATAGCAAAAGCAAATAAAAGATTTTTAATATTAGGTGGTTCTCCAGATTTAGACCCCTTCAATGAACTTAATGGTATAAAACTTGTAGAGTACAGAAAAGCCTTAAGGGAGGAATTAGAGTGTAACAAAGGAAGTTATGACTATTGTATACTATTGTCTCATTTTGGTATGACTTCAGATAATATAATAGCTGGAGAATTTCAGGAAATAAATATAATTATTGGTGGACATTCTCATATTTTGATGAAAGAGCCCACTGTGATACAGAACACTTTGATACATACCTCCGGTTGTTACGGAGAATACCTTGGATATTTAGAAATAGAACTTGAAGATAGTGATGTAAGGCTTATAAGTGGACAAAACATAAAAACAGAAAAAAAGGATGAAAATCTTTTTCAGCTTGAGGAAGTACTTAGGCGCAATAAAATCAAGGCTGTAGAGAGATTAAGTAAACCTTTGTACAAAATAAAAGAGAATTTATGGCATGATATTATCGAAGAGAACCCAATAAGCAACCTTTTAGCTGATGCAATTAGAGATTTTTATAAGGCTGATTTAGGAATTATTAATAGTGGAGTACTAAATGGAGGAGTAAAAAAAGGGACTGTATCAAAAAAGAAACTGTTAGATATATGCCCCTCACCTCTAAATCCAACCTGTTTGGAAATTCAGGGAAAAGATATAATGGAGTCTTTACAAAAATCCTTGGACAGTGAAGTCTGCCTGTCAGCAGGAATCGGGCCAGGCTTTAGAGGGAAATACCTAGGCCGTCTCCACGTTTCTAATGCAGTTATAGAGCATGATGGTAATAACATACTAAAGGTTTTAATTAGTGGTAAAAACCTTGAGGAGAGCAAGTGGTATACTGTGGCTACCTCGGATTATTTACATAGAGGTACAGGTTATACCAACCTAAAAAATAATAGAAATGAAAAATATCATGAAGATTATTTAAGAGATACTTTGAGAAGATATTTAGATAAAGAGGAGTTTGTCAAAAAATCTTTAGTGGAAAGATGGATTTTCAAGGATTAAATGTCTTTTATAATAATATTATTATAATAACAACTTTACCTTGGCTGTAAGTATTAGACAAATGATAGTTAATGCTTTATAATAATAATTATCATTAAAAAAATAAAAGTTTATTTTGAAAGGAAGAGATTAAATTGAAAATAGAAAACCTACTTGAAACTAGAACCTTAGGTTTGGGAATAACTGTTAGGAACCCTATAGTTATGGCGCCAATGACTACTTCTTCCGCAAACCTTGACGGGACAGTATCTGAAGCGGAATTAAGTTATTATAGAACAAGATCCAAGGGCGTGGGGATGGTTATTACCGCTACAACCTACGTAAGTCCGTCAGGAAAGGGATTTCCAGGCCAATTTGCTGCCTACAATGACAGTTTTTTGCCAGGGCTAAAAAGGTTAGCAGAAAACATAAAGGGAGAGGGTGCCTTAGCAATTTTACAAATATTCCATGGTGGAAGAATGGCAAGACCGACTGAAATACCTGGTGGACAAACGGTTAGTGCCAGCGCAGTGGCAGCGGAAAGACCAGGGGTCACTACACCTAGAGCTATGACAGAAGCAGAGATTCAAGATACCATTAAAGCCTTTGGTGAAACAACAGAATTAGCAATGAGGGCAGGCTTTGACGGGGTAGAAATTCATGGGGCAAATACTTATTTATTACAGCAATTTTTCTCTCCTCACTCCAATCGTAGAGAGGATAAGTGGGGAGGCAGTCTAGAAAAACGAATGAATTTTCCTTTAGCGGTTATAGCAGAAGTAAAAAGAGTAGTTAAGGAAAAAGGCAGTTCAAACTTTATAGTAGGATATCGTTTTTCACCAGAGGAAATAGAGAATCCAGGCATAACTTTAGAAGACACTCTTTTATTTATAGATGTATTAGCAAATCAAGGACTAAGTTACCTACATGCATCCCTAATGGATTTCTGGCAAAGCTCCATGAGGGATAAAACAAATACAAAACCTATGGTTTGCAAGATATTAGACCAGATTCACGGAAGAGTACCTTTAATTGGAGTGGGGTCTATCAATACACCGGAGCAGGCTATGAAGGCATTAGAAAGTGGTGCTAAGTTTATAGCTCTTGGTAAGGAATTGATTATGGAACCAGAGTGGGTAAAGAAAATAGAAATGGGAAGAATTTCGGATATACGTACTACTTTAAGTATAAAGGATGAGAAAAGTTTAGATATACCTAAGCCACTTTGGGATGCTATTATAAATTCTCCTGGTTGGTTCCCAATGACAAATGAAAAACTATAAGTAAAATCTAATTTGAAAGGCAGGAATTTTGGTATGCTAGAAAAATTAAGCAATAAGCGTGTAAAGGGATTTCTACGCACTGAAGGGACTAAGGTTGTAAATGAAAGTGGAGAAGAAATTATATTAACAGGCTGGGGACTTGGAAATTGGCTTTTATGTGAAGGTTATATGTGGCTCGCAGGGGAAGGAACTCGATTTGACCGTCCTAGGCGTATTGAGTCTGTGATAAGTGAATTAACAGGAAGTTCTTATGCAGAAGAGTTTTGGAAAAAATTTAGAGAAAGCTATATTACCCGTGAGGATATTCGGTTAATGGCCGAATTAGGCTATAATTCAGTTCGTATTCCTTTAAGTTGGAGACTTCTAATGGAAGAAGAACCAGGAATCAATTGGAAGGAAGATGGATTTCAACTAATTGATAATTGTTTGGATTGGTGTGAGGAATTTGGTATCTATGCTTTTTTAGATCTTCACGGTGCACCAGGGGGGCAGACCGGTGCTAATATTGATGACTCCGTAGACGATGTACCAAGACTTTTCATAGATCAAGACAATTGGGATAAGGCTATAGAATTGTGGAAAAAACTTGCTTTTAGGTATAGAGATCGCTTTATTGTTGGTGGATATGATTTATTAAATGAACCAATTCGTCCAAGTTATTTAAACTTGAAAAACTTTGACTACCTTTTGCCCAAATTAGTGCAATTTTATGAAGAGGCAACTGCAGCTATTAGAGTAATTGATAAAAAACATATGTTATCTATTGAAGGACATCACTGGGCAACTGACATTAGCCTCTTCCATAAAAGCTATGACGATAATATGGTGATCCATTTCCACCGTTACGGATGTATTCCTAGTATAGAGGCATATCAAGGATTTTTGGAGGTTTCAAAAAGACTTAATGCCCCACTTTGGTTAGGGGAAACAGCAGAAAATGTTTCTGAATGGTATACTGCTATGTATCCTTTGTCAGTTTCTTTAGGAATTGGATACAATCTTTGGCCTTGGAAAAAGATGAATAACACCAATTCTCCCTGCTCCATAAAGAAGCCGGGGGAATGGGATAAAATCATAGAGTATACTCATGGTGGACCTCATCCTGGATATAAGGTAGCACAAGGGATTTTGGACCAATATCTTGAAAATATTAAATTCAATAATTGTATTTATAATTCTGATGTGACCAAGGCAGTTTTTCGTCAACCTTCCTGCCGTGTTAGAGGTACAGACTTTGATGCAATTCCCGGTAAAGGAGTTTCTTATAGCGGTCTACGCAAAGAGAGTAACCTTTACAATTATCAGTTAGAAAGTGGTATGTCAATTATTTCAACCACTGAAATGCCAGCTCCCTCTCGTTTTGCCTTTGATTGTGGTTGGGAACGCTTTGTCTTAGAGATGGAGAGCGCAGAGTTTGCATGTTACAGTATTTATGCTGTGAAAGAAGGAAATTCTGTAACCCTTGAATTACTAGCTTGTAAAGATGCAACTATTACAATTTTTCAAAATGATGTAATAATTTCTACCATGGAAGTAGGGGACTGTGATAGTAAAATCACCCTTCCAGTTCAATTAAAACCTATGGATGAAGCTGTTATTAAGATTTGTGTTAATCAGGGTAAAATACAGTTAACTACTGTATCCTTTACATGAGGCAACACCCATGAAAGGTATTATCTATTGCTTTAATTTATCGAGTTGGTATATTTGATGAAAAGAAAGATGTAAATAGTAATGATTTACTTGATCTAGAGTTTGAAGGACATTAAGCTGGAAAAAAACCAAGAGTTTATCTAATTATCTCAGCCAATATAAAGGGCTCTAGCACAAACTGCTAGAGCCCTTTTGTTAGCTTGAATTAGTTATAGGGAAATTGTCATTTTTAATATCGATGATAATATCGGTTTCAATCCTCACAGTTTTTAACAGGGTCTTCTACAACTAAAACAAAGTAACTATTATTTGATAATAATTATTGGAGACTTGATAAAAATAATGTAATATATACATAATCAGATTCAGGTTTAAAGGTCTAGTCTCTTGCAGATCAAATTAGTGGAGATGCAGTAGTTGCAACAACAATGAGTAGAGATCTTTTTACAAATGTTACTGCAGTAGCAGATGGAAGTTGGTCAATTGAAGTTTTCATTAAAAGATTTTGCTTTAGCCAATGTATCAACTGCTACGGAAACAATATCTTATGCTAGGTTTAATAATAATGTTCTTGGTAGTGATGTTGAAGCTGTTTCAACAAGCGCTGCAAGAAGCACAGGAAGTGCATTTAGATATGATTCTACAGCTAAACAGTATATATTTAATTTAAGTACAAAGACTTTAACAGCTGGTACTTATAAATTGACTATTACACTTAATGATTGACAATCATATTCCGTACAAATAAGCCTTAAATAGTTAAATTTTAAAGGAGTAGGGGGACTAGTTCTCTCACTTTCAAAGATCAAAACTAACAATATACGTATTTATTGGGCCATTACCTGATTCAGAATTTCCATAGGTGAAGGAGATAGCGGTACTTGAACTATCCCAACAAATATTTGAAATTGCTAGCATGTTAGGTGGCATAAGCTTTTTCGTGATTGTCCCATCTAGTTCCCTTATACTTACTACTTGATTATCAACTTTTTGATTTTCATCCTTTAAGCTAGAAGCTTTAACTATTTCTTTTATATCACCAGTTTTAGTATCTATAACCTTAATAAATGTTTCAGAGTCAACAGTTTTAACGTTACTAGCATTTCCTATATGATTAGGACTTTCTACATAAACAGCTTTACTGCCATCAGGAGATAATATAAAATCCTCGCTATATCTACCTTTTGGTAATCTTATATTTTGTAGAGTTTTACCAGATTCATCCAAAATTAAAGCACCAAAAGTTCTATTTACAAATATTCCATCCGAGTTTTGGCCTCCATTATTGTCAAAGTTGTCTATTATAATGGTTTTTTCTTTTTCACTGGCAGTTCGTGAAAATTGGTTTGAAAAAATACTCTTAATTTCTTTTGTTTTAACATCCATACTTAATAATTTCACCCCTTCTTTTCCGGCTTTGTCTTGGGTAAAATAGAAGGTGCCTTCCACACTATCTCCTAAATCTTTAATCTCATCAACACCAGATATCCAAGCTGTATCATGTTTAGCTGCCTTGTAACTTCCCTCCGTGAATACTTTTCCATTTATATCAGTAATTGCCCACTTTTCAAAATAGTTTACTAAAATTTTATTATTACTTACCCAAATAAACTGAGTATCACTATTAAGTTTTTCTGTGGCTACATCTGAAATCTGGCCTGTAGATAAGTTTAATAACTTTACACTTCTATGAAGGAGATCCCCTGACTTTAAAGCCTTCTCCCATTCTTTACTGCCAACTTCAGGTATTGTCCTTGCTTCTGCATAAAGAACATAAGTTTTATCTGGTGATACACCTATAAATTCAGCAATATTTATATCCTTAAAATCTTTAGATTTCTTTGTATTTAAGTTGTAGATACTGCAATATCTTATAGGTATAGAGTAGCCTGGGTTTACAACTTCACTTTTTTTCCTTAAGGTTAAAACTTCATTATCACTAATCCATGCAACGCTTTCAGCATCTCCATACTTATCAATTTGATAACCCTCTTCATTTACTTTGGGAGAGGGCTTGTATTCCAGCAACTTTATGGTTTGTTTAGGTACAGTAACCGTATTATAATTCATTTGGAATATACTTATTCCACCCACAACTACAACCATTAAAATCATAGAAAAAATCTTCTTTTTACCCATTGTATTTTCCTCCTTTTTACAAATAAGGCATCTGAAATTAAATAGACTAGAATACTGATTAGTTAGTTTAAGGTGCCTAAGCTTATAATAACAAAATTTATTCACAAAATTATAACGAATTGTCACCATTTTGCAAACTTTCAGCTACCTTATAAAGAAAATTCAATATAAAAACTACTGCCTTCATTTAAGTTAGACTTAACTTTAATAACACCCTGTTGTTTTTCAACTAACTTTTTTACTAAGGCTAGCCCTAATCCGACCCCACCAGTTTCACGGCTTCTATGAGCCTGTACTCTATAAAAGGGTTCGTAAATTTTAGAAATATCCTCCGCAGATATACCTATTCCTGTATCAGAAACTACTAAAATTATTTTATTATCAGTTTTATAGCATTTAACATTTATACTTCCATTAGGCATATTATATTTTATGGCATTGTCAATTAAGTTAATAATGATATGTCTTAGGCTTTCAACGTCTATTGTTATAATAATATTTTCAATGTTGTATTTGAAAGTTAAGTTGTTTTTTCTTGTTTTCCCCATCATTCTTTCACAAATTTCATCAAGGATTTGTTTTAAATTTATTTCTTTTTTCTGTGTTTCAAAGTCGTATTTTTCTAAGGCTGATAGGTTTAAAACTCTATCTACCATAGTTTCTAAACGATCACATTCCCTTGATATATTTAAAGATCCTTCATAAATTAAAGTCAAGTCATTTTCATACATCCCAATTAAATCAGCATAAGCTTTTATAGTAGTAATTGGCGTCTTAAACTCATGAGTTACATTTCCTATAAATTCTTTCTGCTGTTTGTCCATTTTTTGTAATTTTTCTACTGCCATATTTAAAGAATCTCTTTCTACTTTGAGATCTAGAATATTTTTTTCTATTGTATTACTCATAAATACTAACCCCTTATCTAGATCGCCTAATTCGTCGTTACGATTAATGGGCTGTAAATTATGAAAATCTCCCTTTTGAATATTTTCAACTGAATTTTTCATTTTATAGATATCTCTAGTGATGTTTAGAAAGTAAAGAATGCTAAGAATTGTACCCAATATTAAAGCTATAAAACTTGTTCCATAAAACATTTGTTTTACATTATTATAAAACAAACTACTTTCTTTAACTGAATATTCGAGTTCCAAAATAGCTACTATATTATTTTTATATTTAATTGGTGAATAAAAATATATTACATCCTTAACCCTTGTATAGGATATCTTACCTTTAATAGCATATTGAAGCATAACATCTTTTTCTTTATTTTCATTTAAGTTACCATCTGCCTTAAAACCAGAAAGGAGCTCACCTTTTGTATCATATACACTGGCAGGAATGGTTCTTAGCCAGGACTTATTAAATATGCTTCCTCTAGCAAGCGAAGTCTCATCTCCACTTCCATTATCATCCAAGCTAGAACGTTCACTAAAATACTGCTCAAACATATCTTTTTGCTTAAATAATGTAGCTTGATCCTCTTTATTTTGAAAGTTTTTTATTCCAGTAAGTACTAAAATGCTTAAAAATAAGATAACAATTAATAAAAGGGAAGATGTAAAAGCTATCAGTTTAAATTTAATCCCTATTTTCAAATGCATCATCGCCACCTTTATAACCAACACCATGAACAGTTTGTATTAAATTTTGATAATATTCCCCTAACTTTTTTCTTATCCTTTGAATGTGTGTATCAACAGTTCTTGTACCCCCAATATACTCCATATCCCATACCATGTCCAAAAGTTGATCACGAGAATAAACTACATTTGAATTTGAAAGAAGTAAATATAATAAATCAAATTCCATTGGTGTTAAATCGATTTGAAGGGTTTTTATACGTACAATTCTTTGCTTTTTATTAATATTAAAATCTTCAATGCTAATTAGATTCTTATCAGTCTTGTCCTCTATGTTTTTTTTAATTCTTCTTGATAAAGACTTTACCCTTGCAAGAACCTCTCTTATATCAAAGGGTTTTGTTAAATAATCATCTGCTCCAAGTTCTAGCCCTAATATTTTGTCTACAATATCATTTTTTGCTGTAAGCATAATTATACCAATATTTTTATTTTCTAATTTTCTGCAAACCTCATAACCATTCATTATGGGAAGCATTAAATCTAAAATTATTATATGTGGATTAAAACTCTTTACCTTATCAATGGCCTCTTGTCCGTTATAGGCTATCTCTATTAAATATCCTTCTCTTTTTAACGCATAGGAAAGCACATCTAAAATGCCCTTTTCATCATCTACTACAAGTATTTTCTCATACAAATTTCACGCCTCCTAATCTATTCCTTATATACATGATTATAACACAAACCAAGGGGACGGGGTTATTGTCAACTTAATGATTAAAGCCAATTCATATTGAAGGAATCTTTACAATGCTTATAAAATATGTTAATATAATCAAATATAATAGTATGATATATGAAAGGTGGAATTAGTTCGGCAAGCTTAGTGTTACACAATCAAATAACATAAGGTTGCACGGAGATGTAGGATAAAGTCATTTAATTTAATAAATTGGTAAGACTGTTTATAACAGTTTGTTAATGTTACCAATTTATAGATTTATGATTTTATATATACTCTTCGGGAAAATTCTTTTATCCTTTTATTTAAAGATAGAAGCCGTAGAGTAAAACAACTCTACGGTTTTTTGTTGTGCTCCAGTTTATCAAATCATACTATTATATTAATATTTTCTTTCAGATACCTAAAAAGATAGTGTAAAGTGAGTTATGAAAAACTAGATCAAAGAAATATGTGATCGAAAATCTTGAAAAGTTAAAATTTAATATTGAAAGTCAGGTTGGATGACGTAGTCCGCCACCCTTGACCGCATGACAAATAAATGCTG
>JACMJL010000215.1 GCA_014380625.1 Clostridiaceae bacterium | reverse complement strand
TGGCAAATAGGAATAGCAAAGGCCGCAGTCATCCCACTTCCTGTTTGAGACTTTACTATTATATCTTTTTTCCCTAATACCGCCGGTATAACTTGCTCTTGAACCTTTGTGGGACTTTTGAAACTTAACATACTAATGGCTTTTAACAGCTCACTGCTTAAATGATAATCATTAAAATTTGCTTTTGTCATTTATTCTTCTCTTTCTTTTCACTATTAAATTTTTCTCTTTTACACTACAAAATAATCATATTCATAATTATCTCCCACATATCTTATCGTATTCTATAGAAATTTGCACTAAAAACCATCGAGGAATAAAATAATGCTCGATGGTTCATTAATAAATGCTAAAATATAGCTTTAATTTTCACTTTAATAGTATTGATTGGTGTACATTCTGACAAGGTAAAACCTTAATATGATGTGACTGATATTTTAAGTTTTCTCCCAACTTTGCAACTAAAGTATAATATCCTGACGGTATATCTTCTATAATGAAGTTCCCATTATTATCTGAATTTGTCTTATATACAGGAAGCTTAATCTCATGACCAAAAAACAAAAGAATATCAACCTTACTGACAATTTCTTTATTCTTTTCCAAATATGTAGTTCCAGTAATTTTTCCGGAATAGTCGTTACCTACAAAAACAAGATTCTGTGTATTTAGCTGCACGGGATTCACGTCAACCTTCTGTTCTTGCTCTAAATCTTGAGCATTATACTGAATACTATCTGTTTCTAAATTAATTTTATTTTTTTTTGCAATTCTCTTTTGAGGTATTTTCTTTTCCTCAAGCAACTGGTCTTGTAATTCCATATCTCTGTCTCCTATTCTTTACAATACTACCCTAATAACTTTTATTTTTTTATGTAACAGTGGGGAATTACCCCACTGTATTTTCACTTAATTATATGAATTTTGATTTAGCTTTACTTTCAGCTTCTGCTTCAGTTTTTGATTTTGTTTTAGTCTCAGCTTCTGCTTCATTTTCTGAATCAAGATCATTTTTAGATGCCTGCCCTTGATACTGTTTCTGTGTTATGATGTTGTGGTTAATCTGTTTGTTTATTTGTTTTTGGTTGTGATACTCTTCTTCTTCTACTTCTACGTCTTGATCAGATTCTAATTTAGCCTTTAATTCAGCTTCTAATTCAACTTCTAATTCAGCTTTTAGTTGGGCCTTTAATTCTTCATAGTCAAATAATACATCACCCATATTAAATTCTCCTTTATATTTTTGTGCTTAAATAATGCACTTATAATTTATTCTATGACTTATTAAGTAAAAAGTGTTAGTTTACATAAGTTTTTTTTTGCAAATAATTATTTATTATCTGGGAACTATATATCCATAAAATATAAAAATTATTTAACCAAAAATTTATACATTTATAATGGAGATATTAGCATGAAAGTATTTGTAGATAGCGATTATGACAAGCTTGCTCAGTGTATAGTGGTTTATCCCTGTAATCTTCAAATAGGAGGTAATAACACAACAAAACAACAAATTGATAAAAAAGTAGCTAGCAATCAGTATAACAACCTAATAAATGCTTTATCAGACTATGGTATCAAACTTCATTTTTTTGATTTAAACGATAGTTCATCACAAGTGTTCTCAAGGGATATCGGTTTTGTAATACAAGACATACTATTTATTTCACATATGACTTTGCCTGATAGACAATGCGAAATAGATGGTTTAATAGAGTTTGTCCACAAATATAATATCAAGCATCACATAATGCAAAACTGCGCTGAAGGAGGAGATATACTTGTTAATCATAATAAAATATTTATCGGTCAAGGTAATAGAACCTGTGAAAAGGCTGTCACAGAAATCAATGAGGTTCTGTCAGCCAATAATATGAGCTTTGAGTTAATAAAAGTATACTTTGAAACCTCTAAAATTCATCTAGACTGTGTATTCGATATTTTAGATAAAGATACTTGTATCATATCTGAAGATATATTCAATTCTCAAGATGTTGTAAAACATTTCTCAAAAATAATTGAAGCACCTAGAACAGAGTTAGATTCTCTTGCTATTAACATTATCTCTCTAGATAATATTACTCATCTGTGTAGCAGTGAAAGCTTCACCCAAGCTTTGCAAAAACAGGGTTTTAATACAATATATATTAATTTTAGCGAAATTATTAAAGCTAGTGGTAG
>JACMJL010000214.1 GCA_014380625.1 Clostridiaceae bacterium | reverse complement strand
TATTTGATATTTAATTTTTCTTCTAACATTAAATCCTCTGAAATGAAGTAGCCCGTTAAACATGGAGTTATATATAATTCTAACGTTTATGTTTAGAATTTCACTAATATATTTTGGTGTAAGAAAGTATCCATTAGCTAAAATTTGCTCCCTTAAACATAGCTGACATGCTTTTAGAGAAACTGCATCTGTACTTCTATTCAATTTTTTAGAAATACTATTAATATTTAATATACCCCAATTTTCTTCTAAATAATTTATTTCAACTTCAGTCCAATGTTTTAATTTCACAGTTAGGTTAAGATATTGAGCTCTTTTCAAAACGCTATGACGACTTCTGTTTAAATCCTTCATTAACGGTTTTAAAGATAATGAATTATAATTATCAATCATATGTTGGTCTTCATCTATCGTCCATTTCTTCTTAATGAGCTCATTTCTATCTCTACATATATCTAATCCCATTCGATCTGCTTTTCGAATAACGCTATCCTTAGTTTTACCTAGAAAATCTATAATTTGTGTTAGGGGTTCAAGTTTCCAGTTCTCTAGTAGGTACTTTTCTTCTTCTTTTTTCCAAGTCATTAAAACAATACATCCCTTCAATTACAGTAAACATGTATGATATTTAGAATTATATAGTAAAGTCAACTTGTCCAACTAAAGCTGAACGTTAAGACTCAAGTTGGAGACTATATCCGAACTGAAGCAAGGATAAGTAATCTCGTACTTATAGAAATGAGTTAATTGAAATTTGCATATCAATCAAATTAATATATCTATTATACTCTAATGGTTTTTTAGAGTATTATGCTAGATTCAGAAGTCACAAAATACCAAGGACTAAATTTCCTATTGTAAATTAAGATATAGAGTTCTTCTCCCCATTCTTAACCCTTATCTTTAAATAAAAATGCCTAGAGAATTTCTCTAGGCACTTTATCTAAGTGTTTGAATTAATAATATTACAGTAAGAGCTTACTGTTAAAAAATAATAGATCATATATATAACTGTATAAGCGCTAACAGTTATGATTATTGGCAACGTTAAGTTTACTTTAAGAATTTTTGATAAAAGTGTTGAGGCCACTAAACTATGCATTATTCCAATTACTAGTGGCAAGGCGAACACTATAAATATTTGTTTGCTTATGGAAGCCTTGATTTCTTTGTTTGTTACCCCTATGTTTCTAAGAATTTCATACCTATTTTTATCATCATTAGCTTCGGATAACTGCTTAAAAAATATTATACTTCCTGTAGCTACTAAGAATAATAGGCCTAATAAACCACCGATAAAAATTATTAGACCTGAAAGGGTAAGTCCTCCTTTAAAATCTGAATAATAGGATGAAACTGTGAAAAAGTCTCCATTGTTTTTAGGAAGTTGCTCTGATAATAGACTGGTAAGTTCATTGGTAAGCTCTGCACTATCTTTTTTATTATCAGTAATATATCCTTTTATTCTATAAATATTATCTTTTGTTCTGTATTTATTATAAACCTGATCCTTTACAACAACAACTAACCTTATCATACTAGAGTTTGGAAGGGAATAACCCTTAAAATCCACAACCTTTAAAGGAAGTTTCTCATTATTTTCGTTTATTGTAATAGTTTTTCCTATATAATCAAACTCTGAGGTCATATTTAAAATTTGTTGAAATACAACTGAGTCATTATTATTTTTTAGCTGTATCTTATCCTTTAATCCACGTACCTTTGCAATTTCATTATAGTTACTTTCTGATATTATATAAAAATAGAATTCTTCAGAAAAATTAGGTAACCGTCCCTTTACTTTAGCAAAATCCATATCAACAGAAGTAATAAGTTTATTTTTAGGATACTTTGCGATTGTGGCCTCTACCTTTTTATCAATAGATATGTCATTACTTGCATAGGCATAAGTAAAGCCATAATTTTTTTGTAAATTTACTGAAAGATCATAATAAAAGCTTGCGGATACCTCCATAGCCGTAAGAGTAGCAGCACTTAATATGGCAATTGTTGCTAAAGTTCTGGCACTTCCTTTAATTCTGTATAATAATTGGGAAGTTCCTATCATATTAATACCTTTATAATATCTTCTCTTATTTTTCATTGAAAGCTTAATAATTAATAATGTCAATGAAGAGAAAAGCATGAAGGTTCCTATTATTGTAAGTATTAAGGTTATAAGTATAGCAAAGGCGGTAAAGCTTGATACGGGTCTGGTATATATAAAGTAGCCTACACCTATTAATAAAACAGAGGCCACTGAAAGAAATATCGAAATCTTTGGTACTCTCTCACCTTTACTTTCTGCTTTAAAAAGCTCTATAAGCTTAAATCTATATATAAGCCTGTAACCGTGTATTGAGGTTATAAGGAATAATATAATAAATACAACACTGGTATTTATCACGGCATTTAAAGGTATGCTAAACATAATATTAGCTGAAAATCCCATAAGCCTAACCAAAAGCATGATAAATACCTTTGAAAGCAAACTCCCCATAAGAATACCTGCTCCTAATGCAGCTATACCCATAACAATATTTTCATAAAAAAGCATTCTTCCTATTTGTCTTTTTCTTATTCCAAGAAGAGAGTAAAGGGCAACTTCCTTTTTTCTTTTCTTTATAAAGAAAGAGTTTGAATACCATATGAAAATGGTAACAAATATTGCAATAACTATGGCTGCTCCTTTAAATACAATGGACAAATGTATGGAAGCTCCAACAATTTCTTGAATCTGTGTATTGTATTGTATTGAGGTAAAAGTAAAGTAAATCATTATACAAAATATCAGAGATAAGAAGTATAAGAAATAGTTGTAAAAGTTTCTTTTTATATTTTTAAAGGCGATATCAAATAATCCCATGATTTTTTCACTCCTTTCAAGTAAATTTATTAAATATCAGTTAAGCCCCCTCCCAAGGTTTTAAGTACGTCAAGTATCCTTTGGAAAAATTCTCTTCGGGAGCCCCCTCGGACAAGTTCTGTAAATAATAAACCATCCTTGATAAAGATTATTCTTTTGCAGTAGCTGGCTGCAAAAGCATCGTGAGTTACCATCATGATAGTGGCTGTGTTTTTTTCATTTAAATCGCTTAAGGCTTGGAGTAATTCAGAAGATGACTTTGAATCCAAAGCACCTGTAGGTTCATCAGCAAGAACTAGAGTAGGCCTGTTTATAATCGCTCTAGCTGCTGCAGTTCTCTGCTTTTGACCTCCGGAGATTTCATAAGGATATTTATTTAAAATATCTTCTATTCCTAAGGCTACAGAAACCTCCCTAAGTCTTTTTTCTATTTCATTTAAATTAACTTTAGAAAGCGCTAATGGGAGAACTATATTTTCTTTTACTGTTAAGGTATCTAAAAGATTAAAATCCTGAAAAATAAAGCCCAGCTTATTTCTTCTGAAAACACATAACTTCTCTTCATTCATTTTTACGATGTCTTCCCCGTCAATAGTAACGGTACCACTACTTGGTTTGTCTATGGTAGAAATAATATTTAGAAGTGTTGTTTTACCCGCACCGGAAGGTCCCATTATGCCTACAAATTCACCTTCTTTTATATTTAGATCTATATCCTGAAGTGCGGTATAGACATTTCCTCTTGAACCATAAACCTTTTTTAAATTCTTAGCTATTACAACATCATTCATATGTAAACCTCCTATTTCTTTCTTGTTTATATTTAGGGAGCTGAAAGAAAATAAGAAGCCAAAGATTCCGAGGATTTTTTGTGCCAGGCGAAGCGCCATAATCCGCGCATAGTTTCCCTATGTAAGGATTGTGGGGATGAAGCATGACGCAAAATAGACCAGAAGCTGGCTTGTTATTTTTTTGAAGCTACCTTAATCATTATTGTATAATAACTAGCTGACTCAATCCATTCTTCTAACTTACAAAACTATATTAATACCTTACATTTTTGTCACCTAGCACAAAAAAGTGGCAGCGCCACTTTAAAAATACTTTATTGTTTACTTTGAAACCTGGAGGTAGTCTGATAACTTAGGGAAGATGATTACTACTCTTGTGTATTCACCATATTTTGATTCAATTGATATCTCATGACCAAGCTTTCTGGCTAGCCTTTTAGAAAGATAAAGGCCTATACCTGTTGATTTATAGTTCTCTCTACCGTTATAGCCTGTAAAACCCTTATCAAATACTCGGTCAAGATCTTCTGATTTAACGCCAATTCCATTATCCTCTATTATAAGCTTTTGAGCTTTATCTTCAATTAATCCATAGATCTTGATTCTGCCGCAGTGAGAAGTGTACTTTAAAGCATTGGATAATACCTGATCAAGAATAAATAAAAGCCACTTTTTGTCTGTTGTAACCGCTAAATCAATATTATCAATTTCAATATTTATTTTCTTATTAATAAAAGTTTTAGCCTGCTTTTTCACTGCTTCTTTAACTAATCTATCTAATACAACCTCATTTATAAGATAATCTTTTGAGAAATCATCTATTTTAGAATAATAAAGAGCTTGTTCTATATATTTTTCGACTTTATCTAATTCTTCTTTCAAACTATACAAAGTTTCCTTATTGGGATAATTTAAATTATTTTCAATTAATAGACTGCTGACTGCTAAAGGCGTCTTGACTTGATGTACCCAGTAAGTTATAAATTCTTCATATTCCTTTTTTTGCTCATGAAGCCTTTGTATTTTAGCGCTTTGTGCATTGTATAAGGAAGAAAGTACCTCATGAAAAAGGATTCTTTCATAGCTTTTAGACTTTGGAAGGCCATTTATTATTTCATCTTTTCCTACAACATCACATAGACTTTTATAATAACTTCTATAATAAAGATAGCTTGCTGTTAAATAAATTGTAAAAAAAGAAAAAGAAACTAAATTAATATATAATATATTTCCTACACTTACTTTAACAGAACCATCCAAATAGATTACCATTGAAATAAATATCATAAGCATAATGTAACAAATTATTGAAATTTTTCTATCAATTAAAAATTTGGTAAATTTCATAAAATTACATACCCTTGGCCTTTCTTCGTTTGAATATAATCAATAAGCCCTAAATCCTCCAGCTTTTTTCTAAGTCTATTAATGTTTACAGTTAACGTATTGTCGTCTACGAAGCTCTCATCTTCCCAAAGAGCTCTCATAATCATATCCCTGCTCACTATGTTCCCCTTGTCCTTCATAAGTGTATAAAGAATTTTAAACTCATTCTTGGTAAGCTCTAATTTTTTATCTTTAAATAAAACTGTACTATCCTTAAGGTTAAGTACTGCTCCTTTATGTTCAATTATACTTAAAAAATCATTTGTATAATTATAAGTCCTTCTTAAAAGCGCATTTATCTTTGCCATCAGCACATCCAGAGAAAAAGGTTTTTGAATAAAGTCATCTCCACCCATGTTTACAGCCATGATTATATCCATATTAGTATTTCTGGAGGATATAAAGATTATTGGAACTTTTGAGACCTCTCTTATTTTGCTGCACCAATAAAAACCATCATAGGTAGTCAGGTTTATATCCATTAAAACAAGATGAGGCTCATATTTTGCAAAATCATCAAATACGTTATTAAAATCTTGTACATAAGTTCCCTGAAAACCCCATTTCACAATGTTTTCTAAGATTATTTCCCGCATCTTTAGATCATCTTCTACTATCATTATTTTAACCATAAGAAATCTTCCTTTCATCAGGGTTTTTGATTTTGAAATGATAATATCTCTAAATTTCCTAAAACATCCTGTTCTCTGAATAAGTTTGAAACAGCTTCATCGTAATCGTATAATCTTTCTGATTTCTTAATTTTTTTTGCATATCTTGCATTATCTGAAAACATCGGAATCATATAAAACCATAACTCTTTCATTTTAAACAAGATATTCCTATCCCCAAAGAGTATTCTTTGATAATCTTCATAAATTTTATCATGAAAGTCTTTTAGTAATTTTTTTTCGAGTTTAATATTATTTGTAATATCGCTGGCCAGTCCAGGATTGGCTAATAATCCCCTGCCAAACATTAAAGTATCTACACTAGGGAAATCAACCGAAAACTGCTTGTAATCTTTGATTGTAAAAATGTCACCATTATAGCAAACAGGATTTTTACTTAAAATCAAGGCTTCCTTAAAAATTTTCAGATTAGGCTTGTTTTTATAAAAATCCTTTTGAATCCTTGGGTGAATAATAAGCTCTTCTATAGGGTATTTGTTAAATATTTCGATTAAATCATAAAATTCTTCAGGTTGGTCTTTCCCTATTCTGGTTTTTATCGAGATTTTTGTTATGGATTCAGAAAATATTTCGTCTAAAAACACATCAAGTTCCTCTCTTTTTGAAAGAAATCCTGATCCTCTATTTTTTGAAACTACAGTTCCAGAAGGACATCCCAAATTTAAATTGATTTCATTATAGCCCAGCAGCTTTATTTTCTTTGAAGTATTAACAAAATCTTTTGCATTATTGGTTAGTAATTGTGGAATCAAAACTAGTCCTTGGTTGTTTTCAGGCAAAATATCATTTAATTCCCGCGTTTTAAAACGTTCGCTTTGATTTGGAACAATAAAAGGTGAAAAGTATTTATCTATATTATTGAAAAAAGTATTATGGGCATTTCTATAAATGTACCCTGTCAACCCTTCCATAGGTGCGAAATAAAAATTCATATATCTAATAGCTCCTTGTTTATTTATATTTGAATATTATTGATGAATTAGAGGATATTTTATTTTCCAACACAGTCTCACCTCTATAATTATAATATATATTGAATTACCATGGCTGTAAATGTATATTTATTATCGTTCTAATTTCAATTGGATCTTTAAATCTCCATCAACTATAGGCTTTGATTTTTCTAACATGTTTTCTTCTTTGTGAGTTTGCTTTTATGAATTCTATTTGGTATCATAGGATTTGTAATAACATTACAAAAGCTATTAAAAAAGGTGGAGAAAAAATGGATAATCAAGAGGAAAAACGTCAGCGACGTGTTCGATATAAAGGGACTCATCCTAAAGCTTATAAAGAAAAATATAAGGAACTTCAACCAGAGAAATATGCTGATACTGTGGCAAAAGTTATTCAAAAGGGCAGTACTCCTGCAGGTATGCATCGTTCAATTTGCGTTAAAGAAATATTAGAATTCTTACAAATTACTCCTGGGCAAACTGGATTAGATGTAACATTAGGTTATGGTGGTCATACTTTAGAGATGCTTAAATGTTTAAATTCAAAGGGGCACTTGTATGCAATTGATGTAGATTCTATTGAATTACCGCGCACCCAAGAGCGTTTACAAAGCTTAGGTTATGGCTCGGAAATTTTAACAATCAAACAAATGAACTTTTCCGACATAGATCAAATTGCTTTGGAATCAGGTCCATTGAATTTTGTATTGGCAGATTTGGGTGTCTCTTCAATGCAAATAGACAATCCAGAAAGAGGATTTTCATTTAAAAGTGAAGGGCCATTAGACTTACGCCTTAATCCTAACAAAGGTCAATCTGCTGCAACTCGTTTAAAAACTATTTCGCTAGATGAATTAGAAGGTATGTTGATAGAAAATTCAGATGAGCCAAATGCTGCAGCAATCGCTCGAGCTATTATTTCTCAAAGAAAAAAAGGGATAGACATATCAACAACAACGAAGCTTCAAGAAATTATCAAAGATGCTCTGAAATTTATTCCAGGAAGTAATGGGAAAGATACGATTAAAAAAACCTGTCAACGATGCTTTCAAGCGTTACGAATTGATGTCAATGATGAATTTGAAGTGTTATATGAATTTTTGGAAAAGATTCCAGCTACCCTTGCAGAGGGTGGGCGCGTTGCTATACTTTCATTTCATTCAGGAGAAGATCGTCTGGTTAAAAAATCTTTTCAACGATTTTTTCGGGAAGGTGTCTATCGTG
>JACMJL010000213.1 GCA_014380625.1 Clostridiaceae bacterium | reverse complement strand
TCACACCTCTTTAATCTATATATCTAGGTTGGTAACCTTTTTAGCATTTGCTGTTATAAAATCTCTACGAGGTTCAACCTTATCCCCCATGAGTATAGTAAATATTTCATCAGCTCCAATTGCATCTTCAACATTTACTTGCAAAAGTGTTCTTTTTTCTGGATCCATGGTAGTTTCCCAAAGCTGAGTTGCATCCATTTCCCCAAGTCCTTTGTATCTTTGAATATTCATACTATTGTCTTTTCCACCAAGCTGCATAATTAAAGCATCTTGTTCTTTATCACTATAGGTATAATATTCTTTTTTGTTTTTTGCAACTTTATATAATGGTGGTTGAGCTATATATACATGTCCTTGTTCCACTAATTCCTTCATGTACCTATAAAAAAAGGTTAGAAGAAGTGTTCTTATGTGAGCTCCATCAACATCTGCATCTGTCATAATTATAATTCTACTGTATCTAATTTTTTGAATATCGAAATCCTTGCCAATACCTGCTCCAAAAGCTGTAATCATATTTCTAATAGCTTCGTATCCAAGTATTTTATCAAGTCTTGCTTTTTCAACATTCATTATCTTTCCCTTTAGAGGAAGTATAGCCTGAAACTTTCTATCTCTACCTTGTTTTGCAGAACCGCCAGCGGAATCTCCTTCGACAAGATAAATTTCACATTCATCAGGATCCTTTGAAGCACAATCAGAAAGCTTTCCAGGAAGTGAACTTCTTTCAAGTACAGATTTCCTAGTGAGTTCTCTTGCTTTTCTAGCAGCTTCTCTTGCTCTTGCTGCCATAAGTCCTTTATCTATTATAATCTTCCCAACAGCAGGATTTTCTTCTAAGAAGGTACTCATTCCTTCGCCTACGATGCTATCTACTATTCCTCTTACTTCACTGTTACCAAGTTTTGTCTTTGTTTGTCCTTCGAATTGAGGGTCTGAAAGTTTTATTGATATAACTGCTGTCAAACCTTCGCGAATATCATCACCTGAAAGATTTTTATCATTTTCTTTAAGATAACCATACCTTTTTGCATAGTCATTTAATACTCTTGTTAAGGCAGACTTAAAGCCTTGAAGATGAGTTCCACCCTCTATTGTATCTATATTATTAGCAAAGGAGAATATATTTTCTATATATCCATCATTATATTCTAATGCTATTTCAACTGCATAATCATCTCTACTACCTTCAACGTAAATTGGCTCTGTTTGAAGGCTTTCTTTATTTCTATTTAAGTAGGTTACAAAGGATTTTATTCCACCTTCATAAAAAAACACTTCTTTTTTTTCTATTCTCTCATCAGTAAAATCTAATGTTATTCCTTTATTTAAAAATGCCAGTTCTCTTAATCTATTAGTTAAAGTTTCATAGTCGAAGTCAATTTCTTCAAAAATTTCTGGATCTGGTTCAAAATATATTTTTGTTCCATGTCCAGTACTTTCTCCGATAGATTTAAATTCACTGGCCACCTTACCTTTTGCAAAGGATTGTGTCCATATATGACCTTCTCTTTCAACTTCAACAATACAAGATTTAGAAAGTGCATTTACTACTGACGCACCAACTCCGTGAAGACCTCCTGAAACCTTATAGCCTCCACCGCCAAATTTTCCTCCTGCATGTAGTACTGTCATTATTACTTCAACAGTAGGTTTCTGCATCTTAGGATGAATTCCTACTGGCATTCCTCTACCATTATCAATAACAGTTACCCCATTATCCTTATGAATAAATATTTGGATATAATCGCAGAAACCTTGCAAAGCCTCATCAATACTATTATCTACTATTTCATAAACTAGATGATGAAGTCCCCTTAAACTAGTACTACCAATATACATTCCTGGCCTTTTTCTTACAGCTTCAAGACCTTCTAATACTTGAATCTGGGTTTCATCATAACTTTCTTTTAATTCTGTCATTTCTATCCTCCTAACTTTTTTTATCTTTGGGAATAATTACTCGTTATTTCTGTTCTCTTACTTAAAGTAGAGCTGGAAATAGGAGAAAGATAAATCTTACTTTTTTTATTTACTTCAGCTACAATACAAGATTTGGGAGGTTCATTATTAACCCGCTCTACAAATCCATCTTCTTCAGCCATTCTAAGAAATTGTGTGGTATCTGAACTATAACTTGCGGTTTCAATATCAAAAATTCCAATGATATCTTTTACTGGAACAACTAAATTCTCACCTAGATGCAAAAACATATTAATCCTCCTCATAAAGTCTATTTAACTAGCTAATACTACCATTAGCCACATTAAATATTTTAAAGTTATTATCTAAATAATTATTTATTTCTTCCATGCCAGTGCAACTAATTATTGTCTGCATGTGTTGTATAGAGTTTAATATATACTTTTGCCTCTTTGTATCTAGTTCAGACAAAACATCATCTAACAAAAGTACTGGATATTCTCCTGTTAAATCCTTTATAATCTCCATTGAAGAAAATTTAATAGTTAAGACAGAAGTTCTTTGTTGTCCCTGTGATCCAAAACTTCTTGCATTAATCCCATTTATATAAACATTGAAGTCCTCTCTATGAGGACCATTTAAAGTGGTTCTTCTTTCAATGTCACTTTTTCTAGATTCTTCAAGAAGTTTAAATAGTTCCTCTTCCGCATTTTCTAAGTGCTTTATATGAGAAATGTATTTAAACTCTATTTCTTCTTCTTTACTAGTTATTTCACTGTGTATTATCTTACCCTTTTGGTTTAATTTATCAACATATTTGAATCTCTCTTTTATTATATAAGCTCCAAATTTACTTAATTGAATATCATATATTTCTATTATTGACAAATCATTGTCTTTAAATCTTCTAAGAAGTGTATTTCTTTCATTTAGAACTTTATTATATTGCACTAAATTGTAATAATACTTAGGATTAAGTTGGCAAAGTTCCATGTCAAGAAGCTTACGCCTTGAAGCTGGGGAACCTTTTATTATTACTAGATCCTCTGGAGAAAACATCACCACATTAAAAACACCTATAAGGTCTGATATTTTATTTATCTTAATGGTATTTATTTTAGCTCCTTTTTTACCCTCTTTAAAAATTTTTATTTCAATTTTTTTATCTAATCTTGTTCTAATAACATTTATACTTACATATGCGCTATCATTATCCCATCTTATTAATTCT
>JACMJL010000212.1 GCA_014380625.1 Clostridiaceae bacterium | reverse complement strand
CCCCTACTATATTTATATCTGTGCTGTTCCAGAAATTCGTTAAATACTCCTCTTGTTCCTTTAAAATGGTTTCAAAGGACTTTTTAGATAATTCCTTTATAAGTAGCTGTCCTCTAGCTATAGGATCTCTAAATCTTCTAGAATCTGTATACACATTGTATTGAGTAAAGTTTATTTTATCCCGGCCTTCTTTAAATCTAAAGATTGCTTCAATGGATTTCTCATTGCTTTTATAGACAGCGCTACATTCCACATCAGAAACATAGGTTGAGGTAGCGATTACAGATTGTTTTGAGGTTTTAGTGATACATCCTAACCGTACTATGCCATCTTCTACCTTATTCAAACATATGTCTAGTAGCTTTGAATGTCCAGTAGCTACACGAGGGTCCTTATCATCTGAAAAGTTACTTACCTCTCCATTAATAATGGATTTAATAACAACCTGATCTACAAAATTTACCTTTTCTAGTTCATAGTTAATTGCAAAAAGTTCTAAATTAGTAAAGGAGGCCACTCTAGTAATACAAATATTTAATTCTTTTCCTGAAGGAGAAATCCAATTAATCTCCCTCCTATAATAACCTTTTTCCATATTAATATATCTTCTATAGGCTTTTATTTCACCTTGAAACATAGAGAAAGTTTCATCATTTATTGAAATAAAAATTGTTTGTGTATCTATAACATTTACTAATTTCTGCATAGTTTCTGGAAAAGCATATCCCTTTTCTCCATAATTAATTGGCACTATGTCATAAAAGGCATTTAGAAGGGTACCTCTTATGGTGCTGTAATGACTAGGATAACCTTCTTCAAAGTTTCCTCTCACACCAAGGTAACCATTAGCCACATGAAATAAACTTTCATCCCTTAGTAAATCATTGTTTTCTAAACTATTACTCTCTATAATCCATTCATTAATCATAATTATGCAACTCTTTCTCACTGATTATTTGATGTTATTTAACCGCTCCAGCCATAACACCTTTGATAATATGCTTTTGAGCGAATAAATAGAATACTATTACTGGAATTATGGTTAAAACCAACCCAGCCATTGCTAAATTCCACTGTATAGTGTACTGTCCGAAAAAATAGAAGGTTGATAAAGGAACCGTTCTTAAGTCTGGTTGTCTTAGCACCAATGATGGTAGTAGATAATCGTTCCAGATCCAAATAACATTAAGTATAGCTACAGTTACAGTAATTGGTTTAAGGGTTGGAAATACAATTCTCCAAAAGACCTGCCACATATTACATCCATCAATAGTAGCTGCTTCTTCCATTTCTATAGGTACTCCTTTGATAAAACCATGATATAAAAATAAAGATAAGCTTAAGCCGAAGCCTACATACATAAATATAAGACCGTAATAACTATCAAGCATGCTAAAATTAGTGCCCTTGATTCCCCATTTGCTCATATATTGAAGTAAGGGAATCATAATAGACTGAAAAGGTACCAACATTGTTATAACAAATAAATAAAAAATTATATTGGAAGCTCTTGATTTATTTCTTACTAAAATCCAAGCCGATATAGAGGAAAAGCCTATGATTAGTAATACACTTGTTATAGTTATAAATAATGAATTACCTAGAGCATGTAAGAAGTTCATTTTTTCTATAGCCTTTGAATAATAGCTGAAATCAAAGCTCTTTGGTAATCCTAAGGTATTTGAAAATATTTCATCTCTAGCCTTAAAGGAATTAACCAACATAATATATAAAGGTGATAGCATTACTAATGCTATTATCCAACCTACTATTTCTAAAAAACTAATTTTTTTCAATATCTTCATTACATTTCAACCTCTCGTTTCTTTGTAATATATACCTGTAACACAGTTAGTATCATTATTACTATGAAAAATATCAATGATTTGGCTTGCGCTATAGCATAATCATTTGACTTGAAAGCTGTATTGAATATATTCATGGTAACAAGCTCAGTACTTCCATAAGGACCTCCATTAGTTAATGAAAGATTTGTATCGTACTGTTTAAAGGAATTTGATAAGGTAATAAATACGCTTATAGTAAAAGATGGTATGATTAAGGGGAATACAATACTTCCAAAGGTTTTTAAAGCATTTGCTCCATCAATGGAGGCTGCTTCTAAAACTTCATCTGGTATGCTCTGTATACCTGCAATATAAATTACCATAACATAACCTGCCATCTGCCAAGTTCCAACAATTATTAACGCCCAAAAAGCCATTTTAGGATCGTCTATCCAATTAAAGAATATACCTTTTAGATGTAAAGAGGTTCCTAAAAATTCAAAAAGCTTAGTGAAAACAAACTGCCAAATAAATCCTAAAATTAATCCACCTATCAAATTTGGTAAAAAGAATATTGATCTCAGTATGTTGCTTGTTTTCATTTTTTTGGTAACTAAAAGAGCTAGGCTTAGCCCTACAACATTAACCAATATCACCATTATTGCTGTGTACTTTATAGTTAATATAAATGCTGTTATAAACTTTTCATCTGAGAAGGCCTTAATATAGTTGTGAAAGCCTATAAATTTTGAACCAGCCATTGAAAAACCATCCCAATTAGTGAAAGAATATACTATTCCTATGCCAAGTGGGATTATTATTACATTAATAAAAATCAATAACATTGGCAAAAGAAATAACCAAAAGTGGATTTGTTTTTTTGTACCCTTTTTCATAATTTTCACTCCATCTAAATTAATTATTAACTTTTTGATTAGCCTCCAACTTTAATATTGGAGGCTAAAATAAATATTATTATTTTATTGCACTAGCCCAAACCTTTGTTAATTCATCTAATAATTGATTGATATCTAACTTGTTAGCATAGTATTTCTGTACTTGATCTGCAAAAGGTTGGTCTGTCCCTGATGGGAAGGCTACTAATGCCCATGGTAAAGTTTTAGCCTTTGTAGTAAATGCGCTTACATCTTTAGCTAATGGATCTAATGAATCGGTATTAAGACCAGTATATGGCGGTATGAATTTTAATTTATTCACATAAAAGTCTTGTCCACTTGGATCGGTTATTAACCAATCTAAGAACTTAATTGAAGCCTTTTGTTGGTCTACTGAAGCAGCTTTATTAATACGGAAGTAAGAAGCAACACCAACTGATAAAGAATCGTTTCCTGCCATTGGAAATGGCATCATACCATATTCAAAAGTTGCCTTATCATCAGCTATCATACCTGCAGCCCAGTTACCCTGGTGAATCATAGCATATTTTCCGCTAGCGAATCCAGCTACCTGATCATCGTATTTGTCCATAGCCTTGTTTGTATATCCCTTTAGCTTGTCAAAATCCTCGGCAAACTTTTTAACAGAAGGAATATCTTTAAAGGTTGTCTCTTTCTTGTTAAGCTTATTAACTTGAGTCATGTAATCCTTATCAGTAGCAAAAGCAACGTTAAAGGGATGCATGAATTGGAAGTAGGATTCCTTAGCAAAACCAATTGGATTCACTACACCTTTAACAGTTTGAAGCTTCTTACAAGCAGCTATTAAATCATCCACGTTTTTTATGGCAGCTGCATCTATACCAGCGGCTTTAAACATAGTCTTGTTATATATTAATCCAAAGCCTTCAACAGTAGTTGGTAACCCATAAAGCTTTCCGTCTGCTACAGCTCCAGCTTTTAGGCCCTCTGCTATCTTTTCGGTAGCCTTAGAACCCTCTATAGGCGCCATGAATTTTAAGAATCTTTCTCCTTCAGCTCCACCTTGAGCTGTAAAAATTGTAGCAGCTTTTTCTGGTGTTGACGCAAATTGAGCTTGTAAATTACCTATATAGTCTGTGCCTGAAACTCCTAAAATTTTAACCTCTACACCATTTTGACTTTTATTAAAAGCTGTGGCTGCTGCTTCTAATTGATCTTGAATTTCTACCTTATTCTGCATTAAAGTTATTGTAACTTTTTTACCGCCTGTACCCCCCGTTGAAGTTGAAGTTGATGATGATGAGCATCCAGCTAAAGCTGATGCCACAAAGGATGTAGTTAATAATATGGTTAGTAGTCTTTTTTTCATTATAAATTTCCCCCTTCGTTCCAGTACGTGATAACGTTTTCTGGTTGTATTGACATCTTACCAAATAAATAATAAGATTATTACATATAATTAATATTTATTACATAATATTAAGCTAATTAATTGAATAAGACCTTTTAAACCATAATTTTTTATAAACATATAAGGAGATGTATTCAGTGGCTGAGAATAATGAGAGCATTTACAAAAAATTATTTAAAAACATGGCCAAAAACATCTATTCTTCCTTTCAACATCCACCCTATAGACTAGAAAAAAAGTTACTTATGTATCTTAAGCTTATGGACGAAAAAAATAGCATTGCAACCCTAAATGAAATTAATGCACTAGAGAGAGCTACGCTTTCTGAGTATCCCTTAATTTCTATTAAAAATTCTTTAATTTGTTCCTGCACCTTGTTCACAAGAACCATCATTGAGGCAGGAGTAGACTCAGAGACAGCCTTTATGTTAAGCGATTTTTATATATCCAAATTTGATAAAAGCTTTACTGTTCCTCAAGCTGAAATGTTAGAGTATGACATGCTTAAGGAGTATATAAAAATATTGCGAACTACCAAGGAATATATATATAATCCAACAATAAATAGAGTTATTTCTTATATCAGAAAAAATATCGAGCAGAAAATTAGTCTTAAGGAATTAGCTGAACATGTCAATGTACATCCTAATTATCTTTCCACTGCTTTCAAAAAAGAAGTAGGTATTAATATATCAGATTATATTACTAAACAACGAATCGAAGCGATAAAGCTTTTCTTAACTGAAACTAATTTAAGCTTAATTGAAATTTCTAACACCTTCAATTTTAGTAGTCAAGCTCATTTTTGTAATTATTTCAAAGAGGATACTGGGCTATCACCGTTAAAGTTCAGAAGGATGTTTTGCCTCAGTAATTAATCACTGACTATTAATAAAAAGTCTCCATATGGGAATCCATATGGAGACTTTTTAACATATTTTAGCTTTATCTTACTCTTCTTGCAGTTATATAATCGCTTCTATCAAGGCTAGAAATCTTTATTACATCTCCAGTACGAGGTGCATGTATGTAGGTGCCATTTCCAACATACATTCCCATATGGGTTGGGCCATTACTACCAAAGAAAACTAAGTCTCCTGTTTGTAATTCACCCTTAGATACACCTACACCATTATTTATTTGATCATAAGTAGTTCTTCCAACACGTACACCAAAATGTGCATATACATATTGAGTAAACCCTGAACAATCAAAGCCAGTTGAGGGTGAAGTTCCACCCCAAAGATATGGTGTCCCTAAAAAATTTGTAGCATAGGCTATAACGTTATTATCTGAAATAGTTGATACTCCTCTTGAAACACTTGTTTTAGGCGCAGCTTTTCTTATTCCTGCAATTTGTATTAAGGTAGCATTAACAGCTAATTGAGATGAATCAACTGTTGAAGCAAGTGCAAACTCCTTGCTTTGAATTTCTGCTATCATAGTCTTTTGACTAGCTATGTATCCTTGAAGTTTTACCAAACTGGCTTCATTTTCAGTATTTAGAGCTATTAATTTTTCATTTTCCTTATTAAGAATTTCTTTTTTATTTTTGCTATCATCTTTTTTATCATTTAACTCTTTTAAAATCTTTTCATCAAGTTCTATTATCCTTTTAACGCTATCAATTCTAGTAATAAAATCGGAGAAACCATTTGCACTTAGCAATATTGAAACAAAGGAAACATTACCGTCTATATACATTCCTCTAATTCTATTGTTATACAACTCTTGATCTTCAGCTATATCAATATCTATTTTCTGAATTTCTAATTCAGTATTTTTAATATCTAACTGCTTTTGAGAAACCAATTCTTTAGTTTTAGTTATCTTTGACATTTGATCCCCTATTTGATTATCTAAATTCTCAATGTTAAGCTCAATATCTTTCTTTTGGTTCTGAATTACTCGTAAAGAGCTTTTATCTTGTTTTAATTTATTGTTCTGTATCTGCAATTGATCCGACAATGGTGCTGCAAAAACTGTAGCAACAAATATAGTGTTAATAACTAGGGTTGCTAAACTGATTTTCAAAAATTTATTCATAGGTTCCTCCAATTTGTATAATGAAATTTTGTAGCAAACATAATTCTATATTTCCTTTTTAATTTTTGTAAATTTCTACAAATACTTATTTTTCGACAAATTAATTTACTTTTTTCATTATACCATCTTCTTATTAAGATTCCAACCTATATTTTAAGTTAGCCTCATAGGACTTCGCTTAAGCAAATATATTCCCAGCACAAAATATAAATACTACTGCCCGTGACCCCTCTGATTTATCTTAGTTATTTATTTTATTTTGACAAGTCAGCTAAAACAATTATATAATTATTGTAATTATATGTAAGTTCAATAAATTTATATATATAATCTTCACATTTTTTCAGTATAATGTTTATATCTATAAAATCATACTAAAGAGTAGTTTTTATAATTTCGTATTTTAATACCAAATTGGAGGTGATGTAAAATTGAAAGATATATCAATATTGTTAGCTTTTTCTGCGGGTCTTCTCTCATTTTTATCCCCTTGTGTCCTTCCACTAGTTCCAGCATATGTAAGCTATTTAACTGGTTCTTCTATAGAAGAATTAAAGGATGACAAGGCTAAGCTTTCAACTTTATATAAATCCATTGGATTTGTAGTAGGCTTTTCTATTGTTTTTATACTAATGGAGGTCTCCATTAGTTTCCTAGGTAAATTATTAATTCTAGATAGTGATTTGTTTAGAAAGATTGGGGGAACTGTTATTGTTGCTTTTGGGCTGCATACTCTTGGAGTATTTAAAGTAAAATCATTTTATCGAGAAAAAAGGCTCTTATCCTTTGATAAAATTAAAGGTCCCTTTAGCTCAGTCCTTATGGGAATGGCTTTCGCTGCAGGATGGACCCCCTGTATTGGTCCTATATTATCCTCAATACTCATTTATTCTACAAGCATGGACTCTATAGGTAAGGGAGTTTTACTTTTAATAATGTATTCCCTAGGACTCGCAGTTCCATTTCTTTTAACAGCAATGGCTATTGAAAGCTTCACCAAACAGTTCAAGAAGTTTTCTAAATATTTACCTATAATATCTATAATAAGTGGCCTTTTAATGATAATTATGGGGATTATTATATTCACAGATAAATTATCCAAATTAAGTGGATATTTAGATTTTATTAATTTTTAGTTGAAGGAGAGAATGAATATGAAAAAATCGTTAATTGTATTTATAGCGGCTATCCTTATAGGTATCTCTATTTTTACTGTAACCACCTATAATAAATCAACTTCTAAGGCTAACTTAGTTATTAAAAATACAAACAAAAGTAATACCCCTGTAAATAAATCTGAAGAAGTAAAACCTAATTCTATTAAAACCAAGGCTATAGATTTCAAATTAAAGGATCTTGACGGTAAGGAGGTTTCTTTAAGCGAACTAAAAGGTAAAAAGGTATTTCTTAACTTTTGGGCAACTTGGTGTCCTCCCTGTAGATCAGAAATGCCTGAAATCGAAACCTTATTTCAAGAAACAAAAGAT
>JACMJL010000211.1 GCA_014380625.1 Clostridiaceae bacterium | reverse complement strand
GCATTTAGTGTTCCGGCAGGTTTGGGCTTATATTGGATAACAGGTAACATCATTCAAGTTCTTCAGCAGTTATATTTAAACAAATATATTATAAAAAAGAAGAAGGAGGCTGCGGAGAAATAAATGGAGCGAATGGTAGAAAAGTCAGGTAGAACAGTACAGGAAGCTATAGAAGCTGCGCTTTTAGAGCTTAATGTTCCACAGTCCAAAGTTGATGTTGAAGTTTTGGAAGAAGGTACGAGGGGACTTTTCGGTTTTATAGGCGCCAAAATGGCAAAGGTTAGAATTACACATAGAGAAAAAGGCGTTGATAAAGGGACTGAGTTTCTTAAGAATGTATTAGCTAATATGAATGTTGAAGCAGAAATAAGTGTGGAACAAAGTAATGACAGGCTTATTTTCGACATTAGTGGAGACAAGATTGGTATTGTTATAGGTAGAAGAGGTGAAACTCTAGATGCTCTACAATATTTGACAAGTCTTGTTGTTAACCGTGGTGAAGAATCCTATAAGAGGATAGTAATCAACGTTGAAAATTATAGGGAGAAGCGCGAGGAAACCCTTGTGAAGCTTGCCTTAAGGCTTGCTGATCGTGTTACAAGGTATAAAAAGGATGTAACACTGGAGTCAATGAACCCATACGAAAGACGTATCATTCATGCAACATTGCAAAATCACAAGTTTGTAAGAACGTATAGCGTGGGTGAAGATCCAGGGCGAAAGGTAGTTATATCACTTAAAAAAGTATAATTTAGATTTGTATAAAAGGCTTATTTATAAGAAAGTTTATACTTTTGTAAAGAAAATACCTAATTGCAACAGAATCTTTGTTATTGCAGTTAAATCAATAATAAGTTTTAAATATCGCTTTGCAATAAAATAATTATGGTTCAAGGTTTACTCCCTTGAACCATTTTTTACAATGTTTTATGAAGGAAGTCTGAAGGAATTTACCCAAGTGCCTAAATTTAGAGGCATGAAAAAATAAATTGCACGGGTAATTGAATGAGTTTTCTCTCCAGTTCTATTACGGGGTAATTCATTTGTCCCTTGCTAGAATTGGAGAGAAGTATGTTTTACCATGAAGAGACGATTGCGGCGATTTCTACGCCACAGGGAACGGGTGGAATAGGTATCGTTAGAATTAGCGGCACTGAGGCCTTTTCTATAGCTGAGAGGATTTTTAAAGGCAAAAGAATTTTCAGAGATATAAAAACCCATACGGTAAACTTTGGAAAGATCATTCATCCCTTAACAGAAGAGATCATAGACGAAGTTATACTGACTAAAATGGAAGCCCCACATACATTTACGAAAGAAAATATTATAGAAATTAACTGTCATGGAAGCGTATATACCGTCCGCAAAATTTTAGAAATGATTATTAGTATGGGTGCGAGGCTTGCTACGGCTGGAGAATTTACCAAAAGAGCCTTTCTAAACGGAAGAATTGATCTTTCCCAAGCAGAGGCTGTAATTGATGTGATCAATTCAAAAACAGAAATAAGTTCAAAGGCCGCGATTATTCAACTTGAAGGAAAGCTATCAGAAAAAATTAGGATCATTAGGAAGAAGCTTATAACACTTTTAGCACATATTGAAGTTACAGTCGACTATCCTGAGGAAGATGTTGAAGAAATAACTGCTCAGAAAGTTTATGATGAATCAAGACTACTTCAAGCAGAACTGTCAAAGCTGGCTAAAAGCTTTGATAGAGGAAGACTCATCAGAGATGGGTTAAATCTGGTTATTGCAGGAAGGCCCAATGTAGGTAAATCATCTCTACTTAATGAGCTCTCAGGGAAAAACAAGGCAATTGTTTCTGAAATACCTGGAACAACAAGAGATATAGTGGAAGATATAATAAATATTGGAGGATTCCCAGTTAGAGTAAGTGATACAGCAGGAATTCGAGAAACCAATAATGAAATTGAAAAAATTGGTGTAGAAAGGGCAAAGGATGCTCTTACTAAGGCGGATCTAGTTGCTGTAATTGTGGATTTAAATGATGGCCTGACAATGGAAGATCTAAAAATTATCGAAGATATCAAGGATTCAAAAGTAATAATATTAGCTAATAAATCAGATATAGCAAAGCCCTCTCAAATAGAAGAATTAAAAGATAAACTTCCCAATTTTGAGATTTTAGAAGTTTCAGCTAAAACAGGTCAAGGAATAGTAGAGTTAGAGAATAAAATTGCAGATATGATGCAAAGTGGAGAAATTAGCAGCGATAATGATATATTGATTACAAATGTCAGACATAAATATCTGATAGATAAATCAATTGAGAGTATCGAAGAAGCCTGTATGGCTTTTAAAGCTGGGATGCCGCTTGACTGCCTGTCTATAGATGTTAAAAATTCTGCAGAATTTTTGGGGCAGATTATTGGTGAGTCAATAAATGAGGATGTATTAAAGGAAATATTTAGTAGGTTTTGTATTGGTAAATGACAGCTATCTCAATAAGTTGATTTCTAAGCAAACTAGTCTGTTTTAAAAGATCAATTCCGCTATTTTAGCTAGTTTGAAGATATGTATATGACCTATGTATTTTTAGAATTCAACTTATATGACAAGAAAAATTAATTAGATAGTTGATTTAATAAGTGTTAAGTAACAAGAGATAAATGGAGGCTTTTAAATGGATTATTATGCTGGTGAATATGATGTAGTGGTAATCGGTGGCGGCCATGCTGGGTGCGAGGCAGGACTTGCAGCAGCACGGCTTGGACTTAGAACTGCTATTTTTGCTATAAATTTAGACAGTGTGGCAAATATGCCATGCAACCCTAGCATT
>JACMJL010000210.1 GCA_014380625.1 Clostridiaceae bacterium | reverse complement strand
CCTGGAGATATCCGAAACTGTATTCTTGCCTTGGCGGATACAGAACCACTTATGGAGGAACTTTTACAATTTAGGTTTAAAGAAGGAAGATTGAAAAATCAAAGCTTTGGTAACCTTTTTCTTGCAGCTATGGATGGTATTTCAAATAATTTTGAGGAAGCTGTTCAGAAAATGAGTAAAGTCTTAGCAGTAACAGGAAAGGTTATTCCTGTTACCCTAGATAATGTAGTTCTTAAAGCTAAAATGAAGAATGGAATGGTAATTGAGGGGGAATCTAACATCCCCATAGCATCAGAAGAAAATAAAACTACCATTGATTACGTTTTTATAGAACCTGCAGATGCAACTGCAGTAGTGGAAGCAGTACATGCCTTAAAAGAGGCGGATGCGGTAATTTTAGGGCCTGGAAGTTTGTATACTAGTGTTATACCTAATCTTTTAGTAAAGGATATTGCAAGTAGCCTTTTAAAATCAAATGCATTAAAGCTTTATGTTTCTAATATAATGACTCAACCTGGGGAAACTGATAATTACAATGTCTCTGATCATATTAATGCAATTACAAAACATGTGGGTAAAAATATAATCGACTATGTTATTGTAAATACTGGTGAGATAGATAAGGGTCTTGAGGTTAAGTATTTAGAGTCCACATCAAAACTAGTTGAGTTAGATGAGAAAAAATTATTAAGTAAGGGTGTAGGCATTGTAAAGGGCGACTTTATATCCATCAAAAACGGATTTGTAAGACATAATTCCGAAAACCTAGCAGCAATTTTAATTCAGACAATTATGGAAAAGAAGTTGTCTTTAGATAGAAAGAAGATAATAGAATATTTCTATCTTTCAGAAAGACTTAAAGAAAATAAAAAAAGGTAGGTATTTAAATAGATGTCATTTTCAGCAAAGGTTAAAAGTGAAGTTTGTAGAATAGGTGATTTAACAAAAGAAGAAGCTGTGGCCACTTTAGCAGCAATTATGAAGGTTAGCGGTACTTTGGGGGTTACAAATAGAAAAATCAATTTTAGAGTTGTAACTGAAAATGCAGCTATAGCTAGACTTGTTTTTAAATTATTAAAGGAGTATTTTGGTATCCACACTAGAATTATGGTTAAAAAGAGTAATTCTTTGAAAAAGAACAATGCATACGTAATCATCATAACAGAGGATTTAAAGGTAAAGGAACTATTGATAGAGCTTTCTATCTTTAAGGATGATGAGGATGTTATATCCCTTAACTATAGTATTCCTGATAGCATTTTTAATAATGAAAACCACAAAAGAGCATATATTAGAGGGGCTTTTTTAGGTGGAGGAAGCATTAGTAATCCAGAGAAAACATATCATCTTGAGTTCGTAACTCATAATGACGAATATGCGCTAAAATTAAGTTCTTTAATTAATAGCTATGGATTAACTTCTAAGGTTATTCAAAGAAAAAATAGTTATGTAGTTTACTTAAAAGAAGGGGAGCAGATTGTGGACCTGCTTAATATAATTGGAGCCCATACAAACTTGCTGTATCTTGAGAATGTAAGGATAATGAAAGAGATGAGAAATAATGTGAATCGTCTTGTGAATTGCGAAACAGCTAATTTAGGGAAGACAGTTAATGCTTCTGTTAGACAAATCGAAAGCATAAGATTGATTGAAAGTGAAATAGGACTTCAAAGACTCCCTAAGAATCTTAGAGAAATAGCTGAGCTTAGGTTAAAGTACCCTGAGGAATCCTTAAAGGAACTTGGTGAAATATTGGAGCCTCCTGTAGGAAAATCTGGGGTTAATCATAGGCTGAGAAGAATAGAAAAAATTGCTGAGGAACTTAAGAATGAGGAGAGGTAGTTGATTTTATGTCTAAACATGAAGACATTATTAAATATATACTTTCTTTAACAGTTGGAGCAAAGATCTCCGTTAGAAGTATAGCTACAGAACTTAGCGTGAGCGAAGGAACTGCCTACAGAGCTATTAAAGATTGTGATTCGTTAGGAATTGTTACTACCATGCCTAGAGTTGGAACGGTGAGGATAGAAAAGGTTGAAAAAAAGAGTATAGAAGCCTTAACCTATGCGGAGGTAGTGAACATAGTTGATGGCACTATCCTTGGGGGAAAGAGTGGAATTCATAGAACTTTAAATAAGTTTGTTATTGGGGCGATGACTTTAGATGCCATGGAAAGATATATAAGTCCAGGTAACCTATTAATAGTAGGTAATAGGGAGGATGCTCAGAGTTTAGCCTTAATGAATGAATCCGCAGTACTTATAACTGGTGGTTTTAGTTGTAGTGACACAATTAAAAAGTTGGCTAATGAAAAGAATCTTCCAATAATATCATCAGGTTACGATACTTTTACTATTGCTTCTATGATTAATAAGGCAATATCCGAGAGTATGATTAAGAAGGATATTATTCTAGTAGAAGATATAATGAAGTATGAAACAGATTATGTACAAACTCAGGATACTTTGGAAAACTGTAGAAAGATTATGGAGAAAACTAGTAATGATAAATTGCTGGTGGTGGATAATAATCATAAAGTAGTTGGAATTATCTCACATAAAGAAATTTCAATAGATGTAAGCGGAAAAGAATTAGTTTGTAAAGTTATGAATAAGGACGTTATAAGTATAAACCCAAAGACTACTATAGCCTATGTAGCACATATGATGGCTTGGGAAGATACAGAACTATGTGCTGTAGTAGAAGGAAATGAATTAATAGGAATAATTAGAAGACGAGATGTTATAAAGGCACTCCAATTTATCTCCAGGCAACCTCAGGTAGGTGAAACTATTGAGGACTTGATTCTAAAGAATTTTCAATATGAAAATCAAGAGGAAAAAATGCATTTCTACGGTAAAATTATACCTGAAATGCTTGATTCAGTAGGTACTGCTTCCTGGAGTTCATTAAATATGCTTTTATCTACCTTAGGGATCTTAGCCTTAAGAAAGAAAAATAATTTTAATGTGTTTGTGGATAGTATAATGACCTACTTTATTAAACCTGTTCAAATAGATAGTCAAATAAATATATATGTAGAATTTTTAGATATTGGTAGAAGTTTTTGTAAGATTGAAATTAATATGTATAACAATAAAAAAGAGTTGTTGGGTAAGGCTATGCTGTCGGCTAAGGTACTGAATAAATAGAGAACCAGGTAAGGCATCTTTAAAAGAATAACAAGCAAGAAACTATTGAGGTGTAGAATACATTTTGATAGTTTTTTATAATACATTTGATTAAGTATATGTTAAAATATGTAAATTAATGATAAAATAAAATAGGCTACTAAAAGGAGTATATTTTATTTGATTGGGGTGTATTATGAAAAAAATTACTAGAAAAAAGAAAATAATATTTATTTTATCTTTGATTTTTATTTTAATTATAGTTACTACAGGATTAATTGCATTTGCAGAAATCAATAAAATAAGCAGCGTAAAGCTTCCAAAGAGTGATGACGCTCTGGGCATAAATACAGATGTATACAACAAGTTGCCAGGCGGAAAGCAAGAAGATACTAAAGTGGAAATAAAAGAGGAAAAAAAGGAGCCTACTATTACAAATATAGCTTTATTTGGAGATGATAGAACAAGCCCAGATAAAAATGGAAGATCTGATTCAATCATTGTATTTTCAATTAATGAAACGGATAAAAGTCTAAAGATGTGTTCCATAATGAGGGATTCCTATGTAAGCATTGAGGGTCATGGCATGACAAAAATTAACCATGCATACTCCTATGGTGGTAACTTACTTGCTATTAAAACTATAAATCAAAACTTTAATCTTAACATAAGAGATTTTATTAAGGTTGATTTTGGTGGTATGCAAAAAATTGTGGATAATGTGGGTGGAGTAGAGATTCAAATAAAGGATTACGAAGTTCAAGGTATGATAAGTTCTGGTATAACTAAAAGCGGAACCTATAATCTTAATGGTAAACAAGCTTTAGCCTATTCAAGAATACGATATTATGGAAATTCAGATTTTGAAAGAACAGAAAGACAGAGGATTGTTATAGAAAAACTCTTTGAAAAAATTAAAAAGAATGGTGTTGTCCAATTACTAAGTACAGTAAACGCACTACTTCCTTATGTGGAAACAAGTTTAGATAAAACTGATCTTATTAATTTAGGTTTAAAGGTAATGGACTTTGGCCCTTCTAGTATAAAACAGCAGAGGATACCCTATGATGGTCATTATAAAGATCTAATGCTCAAAGGTGTATATTACCTTCAATGGGATAAGGAGTATACTATTAAAGAATTGCATAATTTTTTATACGACTACAGGAATTGATTAATTCATATATAATTCTTAATAGTTTTTTCTTTTTATGTCATCTTTATTATGCTATTATAATGGTAAGTAAATTTTTTTATGTAGCTTAAAGGAAGGGACTTTTATGGAACAGAGAAAAGAGTTTTTAGGAGATTTCGCACATCTTCATGTTCATACTGAATATAGCTTATTAGATGGTTCTGGAAAAGTTGGTAAGTTGATAGCTAAAGCCAAGGAACTTGGGATGAAGAGTCTTGCAATTACAGATCATGGAACTATGTATGGCTGCGTGGATTTTTATAAGCAAGCAATGGATCAAGGAATTAAACCTATTATTGGGTGTGAAATATATGTAGTATATAAATCCATGTACTTAAAGCAAAATGATAAGGATAATGAAACACATCATCTTGTCTTGCTTGTTAAAAATGAAACTGGTTATAAAAACCTTATGGAGATTGTTTCTAGGGCTTCTATTGATGGCTTTTACTATAAACCAAGAATAGATCATGATTTTCTTAGAAAACATAGTGAAGGTTTAATTGCTTTAAGTGCATGTCTCGCTGGAGAAGTACAGCATGCCTTAAATCATAATAATAGAGAAAAAGCTGTGGAAGCAGCCTTATTTTATAAAGAGGTTTTTAAAGAGGACTTCTATTTAGAACTTATGTATCATGGAATGAGTGAACAACTTAAGGTAAATGATGAAGTTATAGAAATTGCTAAAGAACTAGATATACCTTTAGTAGCCACAAATGATGTTCATTATATAAATAAGGAAGACTCTAAGGCTCATGATATTCTTTTATGTATTCAAACAGGAAAAACTGTAGAGGATGAAAATAGAATGAGATATCCTTCTGGGGAGTTCTATTTAAAATCAGGTTCAGAGATGTATGAGCAGTTTGCCTATGTATCTGAGGCTTTAAATAATACAGTTAAAATTGCAGAAAAATGTAATTTTCAATATGAATTTCATGTGTCTAAACTGCCACACTTTCATTTGGAGGAAGGGGTAGATCATTATGAGTTCTGCAAGAAATTATGTTATGAAGGGCTAAAGGAAAGATATTTAGAAATTACAAGTGAATTAGTGGATAGACTTGAGTATGAATTAGGCATTATTAAACAAATGGGTTTTGTGGACTATTTCCTTATTGTTGGGGATTTTATAAAGTTTGCTGTGGACAAGGGTATTATGACAGGTCCTGGTAGAGGTTCTGCTGCAGGTTCTTTAGTAGCCTATACCTTAGGTATAACCAAAATCGATCCAATTAAATATAGCCTGATTTTTGAAAGGTTTCTAAACCCTGAAAGGGTTTCAATGCCAGATATAGATTGTGATTTTTCTGATGATGGGCGACAAACTGTTATTGACTACGTTGTTGATAAGTATGGTATTGATAATGTATCCCAGATTATTACCTTTGGTACCATGGCACCTAGAGCCTGTATTAGAGATGTAGGAAGAGCAATGAATTATTCCTATGCTGAGGTAGATAAGATTGCTAAAATGATTCCTACTATGATTGGTATTACTATTGATAAAGCGCTAGAGATTAGTCAAGAACTTAAAAAAGCTTATGATGAAGAGGATAGAATTAAAGATTTGTTAGACATTGCTAAATCTTTAGAGGGCATACCAAGACATACCTCTACTCATGCTTCAGGGGTGGTTATTGCCTCAGAGCCCTTGGTTAATTTTGTTCCACTACAACAAAATGACGGTAACATAGTGTCTCAATTTACTATGGGTACCTTAGAGGAACTTGGGCTTTTGAAAATGGACTTTCTAGGTCTTAGAACCCTAACAGTTATGAGAGATGCAGTTACAATGATTAAAGAAAATAAGGGAATAGAAATCGACCTTGATAAGGTAGATTTTGAAGATAAAGAAGTTTATAAAATGATCGGAGAGGGAAAAACCGTTGGAGTTTTTCAACTTGAATCTCCAGGCATGACAAGTTTTATGAAGGAGTTAAAACCTGATAGTCTTGAGGATATTATTGCTGGTATAAGTCTTTACAGACCGGGTCCAATGGCTGAAATTCCAAGGTATATAGAAAACAAAAAGAATATGGGAAGCATAAAATATGAGGCTGAAGAGCTAGCTCCAATTTTAGATGTAACCTATGGCTGTATGGTATACCAAGAACAGGTTATGCAAATAGTAAGAGATTTAGCTGGTTATTCTTATGGTCGTAGTGACTTAGTAAGGCGTGCTATGTCTAAGAAAAAGCATAAGGTCATGGAGGAAGAACGACATAACTTTATTTACGGAATACAAAAGGAAGATGGAAGTTTCGAGGTTCCAGGCTGTATTAGTAAAGGAATTAAACCAGAGGCTGCAAATAAGATCTTTGACTCCATGACAGATTTTGCCTCCTACGCCTTTAATAAATCTCATGCTGCGGCTTACGCTGTAGTTGGATTTCAAACGGGCTATCTTATGAAATATTTCCCCACAGAGTTTATTGCTGCTATGCTTAATTCTGTAATGGGAGATAATATTAAGGTTTCCTACTATATAAGATTTGCAAGAGAGTGTGGCATCCCTGTCCTTAATCCTAACTTAAACGAAAGTGTTGCAAAGTTTACGGTTAAAGGAGATAAGATAATCTTTGGTTTGGCTGCCATTAAAAATGTTGGGGTTAACGTAATTGATAGCATTATAGAAAAGCGAGAAGAAAAAGGGAACTTTGCTTCTTTTGTGGATTTTGCTAATAAGGTAGATACAGTTTCTGTAAATAAGAGGGCTGTAGAGAGTATGATAAAGGCCGGTGCTTTTGATTGCATGAAAATATATCGCTCTAAATTATTAGCTGTATTTGAAAAAGTGCTTGATGGGGCCAATAATGTAAGGAAAAAAAATATTCAAGGGCAATTAAATCTATTTTCTGATTTTTCTAAAGAGGATGTAGGAGAAGTAGAGATTAAGTTACCTGACATTGGTGAGTTTGATAAAAAATACATTCTTACTATGGAAAAAGAAATGACAGGTTTGTATCTTTCAGGTCATCCTTTAGATGAATATGAAGAGACTTTAAACTATAAAACTAGCATAAAAATATCCGATATCATAGGTAATGAGGTTCTTGAGGATGGAGTTGTAGAGGATATTTTTAAGGTTAAGGATGGTAGTAAGGTTATTATTGGTGGTATTATTACGGAGGTAAGTAAAAAGATAACTCGAAATAATGCTATGATGGCTTTTATTAAGGTAGAGGATCTCTTTGGCGCTATTGAAGTTGTAGTGTTTCCTAAGAATTTTGATAGAGCAGTTGATTACATGAACTTAGATGAGCTTGTATTAATTACTGGAAGAGTTAGTATTAAGGAAGAAGAGTTACCTAAGATTATCTGTGAAGAGGTAAAACCGCTGATAAAATATAGAAATGAAAGTCTTTATATTCAGATCGAAGAAGAAAATAAAATTGTAGAAGCAAAGAATGCTATTAAGCTAGAGCTAAAGTTCAATAAAGGAAGTACGCCTATATACTTATGTACTAAAAAAGAGAGAAAAAAGTATATGTTAGGTAAGGAATACTTTATAAATACTGATATATATGTTATGGAAAATCTAAGAAAAAGATTTGGTGAAGAAAATATAAAAATAATTGTAGAACCGTAAGTCATCTTCATAAAATAACAAGTCAGTATTTTGACTTGTTATTTTATTTAGAGGATTTATTTGTTTTTGATTACAAATTAAACCATTGAATAATTTATCGTTATAGATTAGAATGTAGTAGTAACATGAGGGAAATATTTTTATATTTTAAATAAATAAACAATGTGGGACGCTTAATGTCCTAGTGGGTGTAGGAGGTAATAGTATGAAAACAATAGCAGTTTTAACAAGTGGTGGAGATGCTCCAGGAATGAATGCGGCAATAAGAGCAGTGGTAAGAACAGGTTTAGACAGAGGTCTAAGAGTAATGGGTGTCCAAAGGGGATATAGTGGACTAATTAATGGAGAAATCTTTGAAATGAATCGCCATAGTGTTTCCGATATAATTCACAGAGGTGGAACAATTTTAAGAACAGCACGTTGTGAAGAATTTAAAACAGAAGAAGGTAGAAGAAAAGCAGCAAATGTTTTAAAAGTCTTTGGTGTTAATGGCTTGGTTGTAATCGGAGGAGATGGATCCTTCCATGGTGCTCAACTTTTATCCAAGCTTGGTGTATCAACTATAGGTCTTCCTGGCACAATAGATAATGATTTAAGTTATACAGATTACACTATTGGTTTTGATACAGCTTTAAATACTGTACTAGATGCTATAAATAAACTTAGAGATACCTCCGCTTCACATGAAAGAGTTAGTATTGTTGAAGTAATGGGAAGAGACTGTGGAGATCTTGCACTTTTTGCGGCAATCGCTGGTGGTGCTGAGGGCGCAGTGGTTCCTGAAAAAGGATTTCATATAGATGAATTATGTAGAACTATTTTAGCAGGAAAGTTAAAAGGCAAAATGCATAATTTAATTTTGCTAGCTGAAGGTGTTGGTGGAGCAAATGAACTTGCGGAAAAGGTTGAAGAAATAACTGGAATAGAGACTAGAGCTACAATCCTTGGACATATTCAAAGAGGTGGAAGTCCCTCTGGTTCAGATAGAATATTAGCATCTAAAATGGGTGTAAAGGCAGTAGACTTATTAATTGAAGGTAAGACTTCTAGAGTTATTGGAATTAGAGGAAATGAAATCGTTGATATGGACATTGATGAGGCATTAGCTTTACCAAGAACCTTTGACGAGGAACTTTATGAAATTTCAAGAATCTTATCTTATTAAAATATTTTAAAAAGAAAAATGGATTTATAAGGAGAGTAATTTATGCAAAAAACAAAAATGATTTTTACTATTGGACCTGCAAGTGAGAACAAAGAAACTTTATCAAAATTAATAGAAGCAGGTATGAGCGCTTCTAGACACAACTTTTCTCACGGTGATCATGCAGAACATGGTGGAAGAATTGAACTAGTTAAGAAATTACGTGCTAAGTATAATAAAGCTATAGCAATAATTCTTGATACAAAGGGTCCAGAAATTAGAACAGGAAACTTTGCTAAGGGTAAAGTAGAATTAGTTGATGGAAATAAGTTTACTTTTGTTTGTGGTGAAGAAGTAGTTGGAGATGAAAGTATATGTTCTTTAACTTATAAAGAATTATACAAAGATGTAGTTGCAGGAGACAGTATTCTTGTAGATGATGGTCTTGTAGGATTTCAGGTTGAAGCAATTGAAGGTAATAAAATACACTGTTTAATTAGAAATAGCGGTGTTATTGGTAACCATAAGGGTGTGAATGTTCCAGGAGTTAAAATCCAGCTTCCTTCATTAACCGAAAAGGATATCGCTGATTTAATGTTTGGTATTGAATCAGAGGTAGATGTTATTGCAGCATCATTTATTAGAAAAGCATCAGATGTACTTGCAATAAGAAAGATTCTTGAAGAAAATGGTGGTGCAGAAATTCAAATATACTCTAAGATTGAAAACGCTGAGGGTGTTGAAAATATTGATGAGATAATTAGATTCTCTGACGGTATAATGGTTGCTAGAGGCGATATGGGCGTAGAGATTCCTATAGAACAAGTGCCACTTGTTCAGAAAATGATTATTGAAAAATGTAATAAGGTAATGAAACCAGTTATAACTGCAACTCAGATGCTTGATTCCATGATGAGAAATCCTAGACCAACAAGGGCTGAGGTTTCAGATGTTGCTAATGCTATATTTGATGGCACGGATTCAGTAATGTTAAGCGGAGAAACAGCTAATGGTAAGTATCCTGTTGAGGCTGCTGAAACTATGGCAAGAATTGCTGCAGAAGTAGAAAGCAAACTTGACCATGAGGCAATTTTAAGTAAACAAAGAGAAGTACGTGTACCTAATGTACCTAATGCTATAAGTATTGCAGCTTGTTCAACAGCTTTAGAGGTAAACGCTACTGCAATAATTACAGCTACTCAGACAGGAAATACAGCAAGAAGAATGTCAAGATATAGACCTAAATGTACCATTATTGCTATAACTGAGAATCCAAAGGTAGCAAGACATCTTTCTCTTCATTGGGGAGTTTGTGCAATAGTTGCTCCTAAGATGCATAACACAGATGAACTTATTGAAAAATCAGTAGAGGCTTCAGTAGCAGCTGGGTTTATTAATCAGGGAGATCTTGTTATAATAGCAGCTGGTATTCCAGTATATAATTCAGGAACAACAAATATGTTAAAAGTTCATATCGTAGGAGACATTTTAGTAATAGGTGAAGGTGTCGGATGTGTACCTACTTACGGTAATGCATATGTAGCTACAAGTTACAAACAAGCAGAAGAACAAATTAAAGCTGGTAATATCCTTGTTCTTCGTAAATTAGAGAAAGAATATATTCCACTTCTTGATAAGGTTTCAGCAGTAATAACTGAAGTGAGTGGAGTAACCTCTGATATGGCAGTAGAATGTATTTCTAGAGAAATTCCATTACTTTGTAAGGCTAAAAATGCTACTACACTTATCAAAACAGAAGATTACATTAGTTTAGATATTGCAAGAGGAATTGTATATGGTGGAAAAGTTAACATAATGTAGGCGAAAAGCACCATTTTTGGCACTTTTATGTATATATTTTAGATATCGGGATAATATATAAAAATAGGGTATTAGTGGCAACTGGTCCTTAACACTGAAGACGCAGAATTTTTTATATAAATTCAGCGTCTTCAGTGTTTTTTATGGTAATATATAATCGAAATATTTTTATTTAAATTGGGGGGATTTTAAAATGGGAATATTATTAGGAACTACTGTAAATGCTTTTGCTATAATTACAGGTGGTATTTTGGGGCTATTACTTAAAGGTGGAATTCCTGAAAAGGTTAAAGAAAGTGTTATGAATGGATTAGCATTATGTGTATTGCTTATAGGAATTTCTGGTGCTATAAAAGTGGATAACTTACTTTTGGTTATCTTTTCTATTGTCTTGGGATCTATAATTGGAGAGTTAATTGATTTCGATAATTTACTTCAAAGGTTTGGGGATAGAATAGAGAGACAATTTAAAGGTAAGGGTGGAAAAGTTTCAGAGGGTTTTGTTACCTCTAGCTTGCTCTTTTGTGTAGGAGCTATGGCTATTGTGGGATCACTAGAAAGTGGATTAAACAACAATCATCAAACGATTTTTGCTAAATCCATGATAGATGGAATAACTTCAATAGTGTTTGCATCTTCTATGGGTATTGGAGTTTTATTATCCGCCATTACTGTGTTTGTTTATCAAGGAACTATAACCTTAGGAGCAACTTCTTTAAGCACTATATTGGTTCCAACTGTAAGACTTGATATGACAGCTGTGGGTAGTCTATTGATCATAGGTCTTTCCTTAAATATGCTAAAAATAACAAAAATTAAAGTAGCTAATCTTCTCCCAGCTGTAGTTATACCTATATTATATCAGATACTTTCTCCATATTTTTCAATGATTGGACAAGCATTTAAAGGTTTTTTATACTAAGGTACTTAAATAAAAAAATAATTTAGAAAAGATATGTCGTATATTTTATATAAGCTAGCCTATGTATAAAAAGTTGGTTTCTTACCAAACTATAGTGGTAAGGAGTGATTTTATGAGTGGAAAGTTAAATTGTAGTGCTGAGAGCTGTGTGCATAATATGAGCGGATTATGTTCAGCAAATACCATTTTTATTGAGGGAAACGAAGCTCGTACAAGTAGATCAACAGATTGTAAAACCTTTGCTCAAAAAGGCTTTATAAATGCAGTTACTAATGTAGTTAATAGCAATGTTCCTGGAGAAATTAGACAATTTGTTAACCAAGATGAGGTAGTAATGAGTCCTTCAATAAAATGCGAGGCTGTAAATTGCACTTATAATGTGGATCAAATTTGTGGAGCTAGTAATGTAGCAATATATGGTCCTGGAGCAAAAAGTAGCAATGGAACACAATGTGAGACGTTCGTAGAGTAAAGGTTGGTTTAAACCAACCTTTTTTCTTGTAAAAATAGATTAGTACATTGTAATAATAGATTAGTACATTGTAATAATAAATTATTACAGTATAATTAGAGTAGTTTGTTAGTGAAGAAATAAAAATAAAAATTAGAGGTGATTTTGATGGAAGTTTTAACCCCGGTGGTTAAAAATCAAGAATATTTAATAGATATAAAAGGTCTAGGTTTTCAGGGTGAAGGTGTTGGAAGAATTGAAAACTTTACAATTTTTGTAGAGGGTGCATTAAAAGGAGAAACTGTTAAGGTTAAAATTGTGAAAGTAAATAAGAATTTTGCTTTTGGCAAACTTATAGATATTGTTGTTAAGTCTGAGGAACGAGTAGAACCTAAATGTGAAATATACAAAAGGTGTGGTGGATGCCAGCTTCAACATCTTTCTTATAAAGCTCAGCTTCAATTTAAAAAGGAAAGAGTAATAGATTGCTTGGAGAGAATTGCCAAGTTAAATGAAGTTATAGTGAAGGATACTTTAGGAATGGAGGATTCTGAGCTTAGATATAGAAACAAGGTTCAGCTTCCTATTGGCGAAAGCCATGGGGACGGGGTTATTGGCTTTTATGCACAGAGAAGTCATGAAATAATTGACATGAAAACCTGCATAATCCAAGATCAGGTGGCAGACCAGGCCTTAGAACTTTTAAGACAATGGATAAATGAGTTTAATATCAGTATCTATAATGAAGAGACTGGTAGGGGAATTCTTAGACATTTAATGGTAAGAACTGGTTTTAAAACTGGTGAAGTAATGCTGGTGATAGTAACTAATGAAGAGTATGTACCTCATATAAAAGAATATGTGGAATTAATGCAGAACAATATTAAAGGCTTGAAGAGCATGGTTCAAAATATAAATAATAAAAATACTAATGTGGTATTAGGTGATAAATGTATTACACTTTGGGGTACTGATACTATTAGTGATTATATAGAAAATTTAAAATTCAAAATATCACCCCTGTCTTTTTTTCAAATCAACCCAGTACAAACTGAGGTCTTATATAATAAGGTCCTAGAATTCGCCGGCCTCACTGGGGACGAAATAGTATTTGATGCTTACTGTGGAACGGGAACAATCTCTCTGTTCTTATCCGAAAAGGCAAAAAAAGTTTATGGAGTGGAAATAGTGCCCCAGGCAATTGATAATGCTATGGAAAATACAGAAAATAATAATATAAAAAATGTAGAATTTATAGTGGGTGAGTCTGAGAAAGTAATTCCGGAGCTAATAGCTCAAAATATAATGGCAGATGTGGTGGTGGTAGATCCTCCTAGAAAGGGCTGCGAAAAACTACTTCTTGAAGAAATTGCAAAGATGGGACCTAAAACTATAGTTTATGTTTCCTGCGATCCAAGCACCTTGGCTAGAGATTTAGGAATACTAAAGGAAATGGGATATTTAGTGGAAGAGGTACAACCTGTTGATATGTTCCCTCATACGGCACACGTTGAAACGGTAGTAAGGCTGCAAAGGAAACAGGCGTAGCTGAAATATAGTGATACCAATGCTTTGAAACCCTCGAGTGTATTTATACGCACTCGAGGGTTTCCGTATGTGGAAACATATTTATAGAGCAAAGTGTTACGGAAATATATACCATGTAGGAATACGTTGAGACAGTTGTTAGGATAGTAAGGAAATACCCTGGTATCAAAGGGGTAGAGAATTTTAATAAATTAATAGAGAGTGTTTCATGTTCCCTCAAACCGCGGTTTTGAGGGAATTTTTCTTTAGGGGGGTCTAACAAACACGCAGAAATAAGGGTATTTGCGCAAAGGTTTAGGTTTTGCGGAAAAATATAGAACGGAATTGGAGAATGTATAGTTACAGGTGTTTGAATAATAATATGAATAAACTGTATTGAAAAATATGTAAAAATAGAGTAATTAAGAGTATAATGATAATTGTGCTGATTCTAGGACTGGTGCGTTTATTCTTGTTATGATTATATGGAAATGAATGTGAAATAAAATAAGTTAATAGTAGATTTTAAAAGAGAGCAGTAAATTCAGATATAGCTATAATATACGACATTAATGTCGGGGTAACAGGAGTTAGCTGAAATTTTAAATCTATGAAAGTATTGATTACGCAGTTTACTTTTTTCAAACTTGAATATAAGTTGTAGTTGTAATCTATTAAGAAGGAGATAATTAACAATTAATAAGCTAATAAAAGAGAAACGTGGTCTCTAGATCAAAATATTTTATCGTTAGGTTACACTTCTAAATATAAATTTTATGAGGGGATGTAGATTATGATATCAATTATAATTCTAATATTATTATTAGGACTTCCTGCTTTTCTAACTCTAGCAAATATAATAAGGTTAATTTTTTCTTTTAAAAACAAGCCTATAAAACAAAGGTTTTATAATGTTACCGACATCCTTACTATGACCTGCGGCATAATTTTTACACGCATTTTAATTTGGGGAATCCAATTTAAGGATTATAATAAAGCAATAGAGATTCCAACAGATACCTTGAGTCTACATTCACCGATAGCTTCTTGGCACTTACCAACTATCCTAGCCCTATTTACCATAGGAATTATAGGCTATACTGTCTTGAGGGTACGTAAAACGTCCCTGCCGCCTCTTTTCACTGTCTTTATGTTTTCTTTTATGTTTGTCGGAATATTTGTAAGCTTCTTATTTATTATTCAGCTTTCGAATAATCTTTTTACAGACCTTTTGATTTTTTATTTGAGCTTATATCCACTGAATTTTATCATCTGCTCAACTATACTCATTAGATACATTCTAAAAAATTACATATTAGATATTTCAGAAAAGAAAAATGAATATAAAAACATAATTTTATACTCGGCTTATAATCTTTTATTAAAAAGCAGGAATTGGATAGGTCTAGCTGTAGCATTAATGCTTCCTATCCTTATACTACTAATGCTCATACTTATTCTCTTTGGTCAGCAGCCGGATGCTCTTATAAAATCATTTACAGAAACAAGCGATTGGGTTTTATCTACAAAGATTTCTCCTCCTCCAGTCACAGTGGATGCACACTACCTTTGCACCGTTTCCTTAAGAGGACATAAAAAACTAGTAAAACCTTTAAGATATGGTATCCGCAGAAATACAAAGATAGTTGTAAATAGGCAGCTCATGGTTGCCAATGCCTTTGAGCAATTAATTGAGGAAAAGGTTCCAAGAATTCATAAACTTATACGTTACATTTACGATAAGTACGGCTATCCCTTATCCCGTCATATTGATACAGCTTGGAGTGCTGATATTGTATATGTTTTAATGAAACCTTTGGAATGGTTTTTCTTAGTAGTAATTTATGCTTTTGATAAAAATCCAGAAGACAGGATTTCAAGGCAGTACTTACCAGCTACCTTAAATAGAAGGTTGAAAGTGGATATTTGAAAATATGAATTAACGCAGAATTGTAGAATTAGGCGGAGCGTTAGTCTGATAGAAATTAAATATATGGCTGGGAAAGTGTGCTTAAAGAAATAGAAACTAGATTGAAAGAGCTATTGCAAGCTATATGATGAAATTCTTTTTAGTTTTAATTACGCATATAGAGAGCAAAAGATTTAAAACATCAGATAACAAAATGTTTGCAGACATGCCCTAGCCTAAGCTAAGAGCTAGCTAAGGCTAGGGCACGTCGCAAACACGAAACGTTATCTGACATTATCTAATAAAACAGAAGGTTATCTTTAATTTGATTCATTTATGTACTAGGAGGAAAAGATTATGTCCAAAATCTTAAAAGATTTACAAGAGATATTACTCCAAGGTCAAAAGTTGTCTATGCAAGGTTCATTAGACAGGAGAATGCCTGATAAGAAGTCAGTACCATTTTTTATAGGAGCTCGCAAAGGATTAAAGGAATATGTTACCTTAAATCCAACAGATAGTACTGGTTGGAGATTATTATCCAAGGTAGAAGAATCACTGTTGAATTATCCTGAAGCTTTGAGCTCGCTTCAAAAAACAATTGAACTCGGTGGCAGGGATAAAAAGGACCTAAAAAAGATAGCTTTACTAAAGGAGTGTCTTACTTCATGGGGTGAATTAGAGTTAACCCCAGAGCAACTAGATTCTTTAGGTGATTATCTTGAGGATAAATTAAAAGATTATGAATGCAATCATACATTATCTTTTACAAAGGAATGGATAGATGAAAATATGCTTGAAAGTAAAAAGACAAGAATTGTAAAAGCCATTAATGGAAAAGGTGGTTTTTGTGACTGTGAAGTTCTAGCTAATGTAATAAGGGATTAGTACCGTAAGTTTATGACATCAGATAACAAGCCTATTTCAGTTCGCTGCGCACATTCCTTCACTGGGTGCGAGAGCCGCCAAGGAGAAGGGCTCTGTGGGTCCAGTTCAGGAACGTCGGAAATAGCAGACGTTATACGTAATTTTGATAAACAGAGTGACAATGCTGAATTTTTGATTTAGGTTTTATTGATGCATAATTAAAGTTTATTACTAAATAATTAAAGGGAGATGATTTTATGTTACTATTTCGTCCAGTTGGAAAAGCTGAGTTGGATTTGATTGAAAAGACTAATTATACTGCATTTCCTCCAAGATTACCTCAACAACCTATTTTTTATCCAGTTCTCAATCAAAAATATGCCGAGGAAATAGCACAAAGGTGGAATACACAGGATATAAGTTCTCAATATAAAGGTTTTGTCTTAAAGTTTGAAGTTGACGATACATATATATCACAATTTGAAGTACAAACTGTAGGTAAAAGTTATCATCAAGAATTATGGATACCAGCAGAGGGGTTAGAAGACTTCAATAAGTTTATTATAGGCAAAATTGAAGTTGCAAAGGTATTTGAATAAAAGGTTTTGAGATTTCTTTCATATAGATATTTTGTAACATTCTCATACTGTATTATAAATTTAAGTTAATCTGGGTTGATTCAGCTTAATGGCATAGATGTAGATTTAGTTTTGTTAAGTTGAAAACAAAGAAGAAATTTCTGTAGAACTCTAATAATATTGGGAGTGAAAATGATGTTAACAGGTGATTTAATTGAAGCTTATCATCGTGGCTACTTAGATGTAGAATATTTAAATAAATGGGCTATGGAACTACTTGAATCCAATTATGAAAGCGAAGGAGTAATTATAGCTGCTTCTTGTCCAGATTTATCTTGGCAAGAAGTTAATTTTTACTTTAAGAAAATTTTAAATGAATTAAATATCACAAATGATATTGATAATAATATTGAAAAGCTGAAACAAAAGGTGTTCTTAAAAGAATATAAATTGGGTTTCAGATTAGGCGGACAAGTACTAAGTAGGTTCGATTCCCTTCGGAAAGAAATTGGATTCTATGATATGGTTGGATTTACAATTATAGGTGATGATTATGAGGGTGAAGATAAGGGAGGATATCATACTCTTGATAGAAAACTTTATGGACAAGATTTAGAAAAAGAAATTAGAATACATTTGCAGAGAGCTGGTAAAATATAATTTGTTTTAATAGTGCGGATTAATTAAAAGATAAATGGGTAAGACATTACTCAAAATGTAGTGGTTAAAACTACGTATAACAATATGTTTGCAGACATGCCATAGCCTAAACTAAGAGCTAGCTAAGGCTATGCGAAACGTTATCAGAAATGATTTGCGAGAGTACTACATTAAAGGAAGTGAGAAAATAATGATTCAAAAGACATTTAACGAGAAAGGTTATGAGGTTTCGAGAGGATTTAGAAATACAACTGTTTATAGAGCTGCACCTTGTGACTTACTTCTAGTAATTAATCCAATTAATCTAAAGGAAACTATAGAGGAATTTAGGAATAGTGAATTTGCATACTATAGCGGAATCAGAGTGGAGAATATATATGATTTAGGATTCTTAGCTGAGTTCCAATCACTATTGTATTTGGAGGTTGTATCTGAAAAGCCCATCAATGTAGCACCGATTGAATCATTACATAATATTAGGGGACTACATGTTACCGAACTCAAGAATGGACTAGATTTTATGAATTTTCCACATCTTGAAATCTTTTTAGGAAAATGGCATGAAAAAAATCAAAACCTTGAAAGTTGTAGAGACTTGCGTTCTATTTTCATTAATAACTATAACAGTAAAACCAAGGATTTTTGTGAATTGAAAAATATTGTGAGATTAGAAAATCTGCATATCATACGATCAAATATTGAATCTTTGAAAGGAATTGAAACTCTAAAGGATTTAAAAAAATTAATGATAGCTTATGCTCCTAAATTAAAAGATATTTATGATATTGGTAAGGCTAATCTGAGAGAAATTGAGTTTGCAAAGACAAGAAAGATTGAAGATTATCATTTATTTGGTAATATAGAGTATTTAAGAAAGATTATTTTAGATAATTGTGCTGATATAAAAGATATTAAGTGGATTTCTAATTTGAGAAATTTAGATTTCTTCTCTTTTGTGGAGACAAATATTGTCGATGGAGATTTAAATCCACTGCTAGATTTACCGGAGTTACGGTATGTAGGGTATTTGAATAAGAAACACTATAATTTTAGAATGGAAGAAATCAATGATAGGCTTTTAGGAGTACATAGCAAAAATCACTCCTCATAACAAAATACTCCCGCTCTCACGCACATTAGCCAGCCTAAGATAGGAGCTATCTAAGGCTGGCAAACGTCGGGAGTAAGGAACGTTAGTGCGCCAAGCAAAGCTTGGAATCTACTTACATGGGGAAAGTCATTGTGAGTAAGGTCTAACCAACCACTCATATCGAGTGTTGCTTTGAAGCTGGTAACAGCAAGATGAAGCGTACACAGAGAACTATATAGGCCACAGGGAGAACCGTATCTCCTGAAGAATATTCAGCCTCATAAACGTAGAATGCAGATGACGACGTGTTTAACGTCACGGAAGTCAATACAGAAGAATCGTAAATGGTGAGATTCTCGAGGGTCTGCTGGGGTCCGAGAACGTGGCATGTATAGAGAGAGATTCTGGGAACTTGGGAGGAATCCTATGGCTCCTCAATAGAGGTAGGTCTATCCAATCGAAAAAGAGGACGACCAATGCTTGTAGGAGTTCGGATTAATTTATAGGACTCTGAGACGATAGCGCCGTTCACATGGGGAAGGGATTAACAGAAATATGCAGCCCACAAATGAAACATTATCTAGACTGTTGGACTGGAGGAAATAATGCAAACATCACTG
>JACMJL010000209.1 GCA_014380625.1 Clostridiaceae bacterium | reverse complement strand
TGGGCAATCTAGTGAACAAGTAGATTCCAATCAAATATCTCTCTTTGACGAGGCTGAAAAATGTTGCGATATTAAAGCTATTGAACCAACCATTGAAGAAATAACTTATAAAAGAAATAAACCATCTTCTTATATAGGAAAAAAAGATAACTTAGCTAATTTAGAAAGAGTACTTATTGAACATAAGTTGGATGAGGATAAAGCTATTTGTGATAAATGCAATAGTAACTTAGTTGTTATAGGAACTAAATCAAAGGAGCTCCTAAAATATAAACCAGCGGAGCTATGTATAGAAGAGCATATAACCTATAGCTACGCTTGCAAAGTTTGTGAAGAAGTAGAAGGAAAAGCAAATATAGTTACAACAAAAGCGCCTAATACTTTGTTATATAAAAGTATGGCATCTAATGAGTTGTTAAGCCATGTTATAAATCTTAAATATCAATTTGCACTACCGTTATATAGACAGGAAACCTATTTTGATATGCTTGGTGCCAATCTTTCTAGGCAAACTTTGTCTAATTGGATAATTGGTGCTGCGAAAGAGTTTGAACCTATCTATAACATAATGAAGGAAAAGCTATTAGAAAGTCATTATGTTCAGGCTGATGAAACAACCGTAGTTGTTGTGGATCCTAAGGGTGAAGATTCAAAGGCTAAAAAATATATGTGGTTATACAAAACTGGTGAATATAAAGACCCGATTATTTTGTATGATTACCAAAAGACAAGATCCAGTTCTTGCCCCAGAGATTTTCTGAAAGGTTTTTCTGGAATACTTCAGACGGATGGCTATTCTGGTTACAATTATGTAGCAAATGCAGAAAGGCTATACTGTTTGGCTCATATTAGGAGAAAATATTTTGAAATAGTGACAAAGCTAGATAAAGAAGCCCTGAAAAAATCACGAGCAGTAATTGGGTTTAATTTTTGCGAGCAACTTTATAAAATTGAAAAAGATCTAAGAGAAAAATATGAAGGTATTGATGATTACTATAAAAATCGATATGAAACAAGGCTTGAAAAATCAGCACCGATTATTGAAGAGTTTATAAAATATGTTGATAAAGAAATAAATGATGCTCTACCCAAAAGTCCTTTAGGCGCAGCCTTAGAATATAGCAGAAAACTTTTGCCAAGCTTCAGAACCTTTTTAACAGATGGTTCCTTAGAAATCGATAATAATGGAGCTGAACGGGCAATAAAACCATTTGTTATTGGTCGCAAGAACTGGCTCATGTGCAATACTCCTAAAGGCGCCAGAGCAAGTGCAACTATTTATAGCGTAGTAGAAACGGCTAAATCCAATGGTTTAGTTGTAGAAAAGTACTTAGTGTACTTAATGGATATGCTGTCCAATTTAGAAAATAAGGATAAAGATACGCTATTAAAATACATGCCATGGTCCAAAGAATTACCTGAAACAGTAAAACTCCAAAATAAAAATCTTCATAATAAAAAAGATTAAAATAGAATCCAGTAGAAACGCTGATTGTAGCTTACTACTGGATTTAGTTTATCAAAGAAATTATTAATAATAAATACGGAGAATTTTTGACGCTTACTGTTATTTTACCATTTTTCATATTTATAAAGTTTTCAATGGTTGCTAGGAAACAAAATAATATAAAGGTATAAGTAAAAATAGGCTGTCTGAGACAGCCTATTTCTTATGTTTTTTCTAATATTATCACATCAAAAAAATTTATTCTTTATTCCTAATATATTTAAGACTTATACTTGGATTACTAGTTTTTGTTGATCTGATCTGAAAATGGTGTAACGAAGCTAAAAAAGGTGTGAGTTTTGTATAACCATAATTTCTAGTATCAAAATCCGGATATCGTTTATTAAGGGTGCTACCTAATTCCCCTAAAAACGCCCACCCGTCTTCATCTGAAATTTCAGTTATAATAGTTTTAATAGCCTCTATTAACTTATTGTCATCTGTCATGCTAACCTTTGAAGCTTCTTGTATTGGTACGCCTTTAACAGTAGTTGCTTCAGTATATTTGGGTGCCATTGACGCTAATACTTCAAGATATTTAAACTTTCCACAGGCTGAGATAAAGGGTGTTGGAGTTTTCTTTTCTCCCATTCCAATAACATACATACCAGCTTCTCTAAGACGGGCTGCAAGCTTTGTAAAATCACTATCACTAGACACAATACAAAACCCATCTACATTGTTTGAATAGAGTATATCCATGGCATCAATTATCAAAGCTGCATCGGTTGAATTTTTGCCTGTGGTATAACTATATTGTTGTATTGGACTAATGGAATAATTAAGCAATACGTTCTTCCATGAAGCTAGTTGAGGTTTGGTCCAATCCCCATATATTCTTTTATAAGTGGGTGTTCCATGATTTGAAATTTCGTCAATTATATACTTTATATATTTGTCAGATACATTGTCAGCATCAATCAAAACTGCAATTTTCATATCCTTTTCCATTTTTATCTCCTTCGCACCTTAATTTCTTATCTACTTTTTTTAGAAATCTAATTAAATAATATCATAAATGGATAATTTTTTATATAGAAGGTCTAAAGCCTTTACCTTGAACCTCGGAGGCATCTAAAATGCTTAGAAATGCCATCTTATCCACATTTGTAATTAACTCCTTAATTTCCGGCAACTGAGATAGAGGTATTATGCAATAGAGTACCTTCTTTTGCTCTTTTGTAAAGGCTCCCTCACCATATAGACAGGTAACCCCACGATTTAATTTTTTCATAATCAGTTTTACAACTTCCTCTTCTTTTTCTGTAATAATAAGCACTACTTTTGATTGATTAAAGCCCTTAACTATATTATCAAGTACAATAGAAGTTATAAACATTGTGATTAAAGTATATAGCGCATTAGGTAATCCAAATATAAATGCACTTATTGTTACAATAATTAAGTTAATACCAAAGGAGATTTTTCCAATATTGTAATTTGTGAATTTTTTTCTTATTAGCATTGATATTATATCAAATCCACCAGTGGAACCCCTATGAGAGAAAACTAATCCAAACCCAATTCCATTAACTACTCCACCATATATGCAATAAAGTAGCTTATCATTTATATTCAAAATATTTGATATAGGTTGGGTTACTATAAGAGAAATGGAAAAGGTTAGTATTCCAACCAAAGAATATAAACTAAATTTTATGTTCAGTTTTTTTAAACTTAATAAAAATAATGGAACATTGAGTATTAGTACTACATATCCTGCCTGAATTTTAAAAAGATATTGCAAGATAAGTGCTATACCTGTAACTCCACCACTTAATAAGCCTGCATGTATTAAGAACAAATTTACCCCAATAGAACTTAAAAAACTCCCCAACATAATAAAAAAGATATCAATAATATTTGTTTTGTGGATTTTTCCTTTATGCATCTCAATTGTCTCCTTTAATTTTGCATGATAACATAGCTCTAAATCGATTTATTCTTGTTACTTATATAATTTCCCTACCAAAATAAGCAAAAAAGAGACTATCACAAAATAATTAATCCATTTTATTTTGAGACAGCTCCTAATTTTATATTTAAATTTCTTCTTTTAACATATCATTAAACCCGATGGCTTCAAACTCTATTTCTTTATATAAATTACTATTTAAATGTATGTTCTTTTTATTAAAATTCTTCATAAACTCAGAAGCATTAAATAAATCATCAATAACCTGAATAATTGGAGCTTTAACACTTTTATTTTTGCAACTTATTCTATGTATGTAATAATCTCTTTCTCTATATTTACCCATATCATTAAAAAAACTTGTATAATTCGAATAAATAAATGGTATTGTAGCAACGCCCTTATTTCCACCTATCATATTTCTTTTAGGAATTAAGTTTATTATAATTTCATCAAAATAACTAAAAATATTTATATGGTTAAGTCTAATATAATCGTATAACTTAGATATTTTTAAAAATGCACTATTGTCGTTCAAATATATCACCCACTCTCTAAATATTTATAATAGACTTTCTTCGTGACATTCTAATGTCAAAAATAAGAACAATATGTTAATTTCTTTCACCTTAAATACATATTACATTATCACATCCATTTCTGTTTGCTAAAGTTATAAGTTCTTTTATTATTTCCTCAGAAGGGGTATAACTATTCAACATATCAATACGAACTCCAATAGTCCTATACTTTATAAGTTTATATCTTAAGGCGGGGTTCACTTCCGAAATCCACTTACTAACCCTATCTACCGTTAAATAATTATTTAAAACCTCTGGAACTATTACTGTCCTTATCTCATAAAGCTTATCTTTTTTTGCCAGCTCCTTTAAGTTTTTAAGCACCACCTGGTTACCCATTCCTGTGAGCATTTTATGTTCCTCTTCATTATAAGCTTTCACATCTAGCATAACCTTATCCGTCACCTTAAGCAATGCTTCATTTTGATACAACGGTATTGATCCATTTGTATCTACAAAGGTTGTAAGTCCCATTTTTTTTACTTCTTTAAATAGTTCTAATAAAAATTCAGATTGAAGAGTACACTCTCCCCCAGAAACTGTTATCCCCGAAATAAACTTCCTAGTTTTTCTTATCTCTAATAAAACCTGTTCCACGGTCATTTCTAATGCCTTGGGTGTACTGTTATGAGGACAACTTCCCAGGCAAACATCACAGTTTTGGCACAGCACTTTATCCCAAATAACTTCTCCACTATTCATCCACAGGGCACTAAACTTACATTCCATAACACAGATTCCGCAGTGATTACAGATATTAATAGTTTCAGGGTTATGGCAATATAAACAATTAAAATTACAACCTTGAAAAAAAATTGAAGTTCTATTTCCTGGACCATCCACTGAACTAAAGGGCAAAATTCTATTCACAATAGCCTTCATTTCTCTTCACCTTACTTTTCGTTCTAATATTCTTTGATTTTTAACTGAACCTAACCCTAGTGCAACAGTATCTTGTAATACTACCTGCCCTGCATTAAGTTTTTCCATATCTGATTTCTTTACTAAATATCCAGTAATTCTTATTACATCACAATCTGTAGAGTATAAGGAAAAATATCTTAAACCCTCGTTAAAAGAGCCTTTAATAATATCTAGAATATATTCAGGGTTATTTTTTACTGTGCTATCAAAATTAAATACATCACCAATCCCTGAAGGGAAGAATTTATGAAACTTTGCGCTTTGTACTAGGTGTGCATGAATTTCAGGCTCCTCGCCTATTGGAATTCTGCAACCAGGGCTGATGCCGAGATCTGTATCAATTCCTACTTGAGCGTGAAGTAAGTATTTCCCATGAGATATTTCACAATATATATTTCTATGTGCACTTACTACTTCTTCCATTTTGCCCATAATATCATATCCTAATTCATTTGCTTCTTTACCATATCCAAATCGGTGTTGCTGTTTTTCTGAATTAATGAAATGATTTACACATTCAGCTAATCCAAACATTCCAAACATTCCAGTAAATCTATCTTGGCTAATTAGCCCTTCTTTCACTAAAAAATTACTTTGGAAAAATCCGCTTTCTTCTACAATAAATTTTACTCTCTCATCCATATAGTTTACCATTCTCTCAATTGCATTAGGTAATACTACTTCTATAAACGCTTCTTTAGTAGTCGCCTTCATGGCAAGTGCTGCTAAGTTTAGCCTAGATAAGGTATAACTTCCTCCACCTATATACAACCCATTATAACAACTTGCAATTGCGTACTTCTTTCCTAACTCTTCAGAAAACATTTTGTGATTTGCAAAGCTTGGTTTTGCAGTTATCAAAGCAGTATTTATAGCGTCTATAGCAAAACAATCTGATGTAGCTTCACCATATTTTAATGTAATATTTGGTATTGCTGTTTGTAGTTCTCTTTCCACCTTTAAAATAATTCTTCCTGCTCGGGTTTCTAATGGTCCAATATTTGCATGGCAAAAGGAATCCGTTATTGTTCTATCTATATTTGTTAAAAATAATTTAATTGCGTGAAAGGCTTCTTTTTCATCTGTTATAAAAGGTTCCAATAATAGGTCAAGGTTTCCTATATAAACAGGAAAAGATGAAATAGAAGGCACGTGCCTAAATAATATGAGCAAATTATTTACAGCCTCCCAAATATCTGTTGGGGGCTTTAAACCTAGAAATACACTTCCTTGTTTCATAAATTTTTCGTAATCAGGTACAATATATCTTGGTCTATAGGGTGCATGTCCCTCATATAAATCACATATTATACCTTCATCTCTATACTCCTGTATATCCTTAGAAATGTTTAACACATCTAAGGTATCCTCTGCAGCCCTTGCTAGGGATAACACCTTCTGTTCGTAAGTTAAAGTCCTATCCTTCACAATATTTAATATCTTATTCATTTTCCAATCTCCATTTGAATTTATTTTAACCACATTATTTAATGGGTTGTTTAACATATACACATTTATATGCTGTTATCTATATTTTATATCAATTTAAGACTTTATACAATTTATAGTTATATTAGGTACCTTTTTAAAAATTTTCATATAACTATATAAAGATTTCTTATTTTACTTTATAATTTAAAATAAGTATAGTTAAAAATTTAAGGAGGTCACCTATGAAAAAATATGTAAGATGTAAGGTTTGTGGTTTTATCATGGAAGAAAAAAATTTAAAGGATGTATGTCCAGCCTGTGGAGTACCTAAAACTGCCTTTGTAGAATTTAAATATGGAATTAGTGAGAAGAGACAGCAAGTATTAAGTTTGCATCTCCATCCAATATCTGTACATTTTCCTGAAGCTATAGCTGTTTTTTTAGCCGGATTCATTTGTTTAGCCTTCATTACTTCAGGAAAGTTAAGTAATGACTTAATAATTGTCAATAAGGTTTTATCTATTATTTTTCCTATTACAATAATTGTAGCTAGTATTACAGGAATTTATGATGCAAAAGTACGGTTTAAAAAATTATCTCCACCTTACCTAAAAATTAAAATATACCTTGGGATTTTGTTGTTTGTTTCTTCAATCCTTACCCTTGTCTTTCTTCAAAGTAGTTCTTATAGTAATGCTATAAAAACAATTTTAGTTATTTTAGCTTTTATTAATCTTGGAACAAGCACCTTACTTGGAAAAATCGGTGGTACTCTTATCGATTCAAAAATGCCTGGTTAATAAGTCATTCAGAAAAAAATAACAGGAGGATGTCTAAATTTAGACATCCTCTTTAATGTTATTTTCCAAACACCTTACCAAAAAATCCTTTTTCTAACCTTGAAGATGGTGATACTCTCTTTTTAATTTGTTCCCATTCATCAGCAATTATATCTCTTGATCTAATATCATAACAACCCACTGTAATCAGTTTATCTATATCATTAATCTCACTTGAACTACATCTTGAAAGCACATTACTGATATTTGATCTACCTTGAATGTAGGTTTCTCCGCCAAGATGATCTCTTCCGTTAATAAAAAAGATGATAAATTGTGCAAATATATCTTCAAATGCATCTGAACCACGGGCATCTGACAACATTCCAATATAAGTTGTAAAGAATATACCCTTCAAGCTATCTGAACACATAGCTTTTTTAATTGATGCATGACTCTGCCATGTATTTGCGCAAGGTATTACCTTTGGAATGCACCATTCAAGCCACTCTTCATATCTAGAAAAATCAATATTCTTTAAATCTAAATTAGAGTTGAAAATTAATCTTCTTGCTTCATCTAAATCAGTTATTTCATGTAGTCTTACACCAAAATTAACATAATCAATAATATCAGGAGAAGTTACTATATTTCTCTGCACTTTTAGTTCTGAAACATTTCTAATTATATCTAACCCTTCTGAACTTTGCTCACCTATAACTATCATTTTTTCGCAAGTTGAGGCAATTTCAATTAAAATATCATTGGGCAATTGAATATTCTCTTTTTTTATTTGTTTTAATAATCCATAACAAGCTTCAGTGTAATTGGATCTAGTTTTTATGTATCCTAAATATTGTTCCAATGCTTGTGCATAGAACTTATGCTTATATTCATCGAATCCAACTGAAAGTTCATTCCAATACCCTGCATAAAATTGCGATTTATTATTTATACCCTCTAACCTATATTTATACTCATGAAATAGTAATTCATTACCGTCTTTAAGGCCGCTGAAATATTTACGTATCTCTAAATGAGAACGGTTAAAACTCTTACTATCATCAACTATCTTTACAAAAAGTTGAACAGATGTACTTACCTCATTAGTTAATAGTCCTTTACTAAAATGTATAGCTATAAGATTTGCTATCATTTCAAAGGAATTTTTATTATTACTAATCAAAGTTTGAAAATATTGCTTTGATAAACTTAATGTTCCAGCATTAATTTGTTTCATTATCAAGTCATTATATAATCTTAAGTAATCTTCTTTAAATTCTTCAATACAAATCGCCTTACTTATTTCATTAGATTTATCAACTATATTAAGTTTTTTGCTAATTATAGATAAACTCCGATCTACAAACTCTATATATTTATCTCTTTGAAGGCCAACAAGATTAACAGAATTTTGAATAATTAATCTAAGCATCTCCTCGGAACTAATTATTCCTTCAAGTTTTAAACGGAATCCAACAATTCCAATAATATCAGGAACTGTTCTAACGTCATTGTTTCTCTTATACTTAATAATCCTATCTACTAATACTGCTAGATTGGTGTTTAAAGAGTTTATATTAATGTTATTCTCAAACTTTATAATAAAATTTGTAAAAGAAACTTTATTAACTAGGATGTTATTTTCAAATAAATAGTTGAGTACCTTGATATATTCTTCACCATTAAAATCCTTTTCCTTCAATGTATTCATATATATTGAAAGTAATTCAGATATCTTTTTAAATTTAAATCTAGGTACTTTTCTTTGAGCCTCATTTAAGTACATCCAAAAAAATTCACTTTTATTTATAGCTAAGTCATATCTTAATTTAAATTCTTCAAATAAGAAATCTTCACCATTTAGCCATTTATCAACAGAAACTTTAATTTCGTCACTCCAATGTTCTCCCCTTATCTTAGAATTTTTTATGAAGAATTCTAATGCAACTGCGTTTGATACTTTATTATTTGAATAAATTGAAAGCATTTCAGAAAAATATTTAGTATGTTCAACAGTTGCTTCCAAGAAATACTCTAACATTTCTTTATTAACACACAATACTCTAATACAGTTCTTTATAAAGTCTTCGTGTATACCTGTTTTGTTCCAACTTTTACTTTCCTTGATAAAATGATCTAAAGTTATAATTAAATAAAATTGAATTTTTTTAGATTCAAATGTATCTAACGAGTTCTTTAAATCTACAAATTTATCATAACTAAAAATACTCTCAATGAATATACTTCCCCTATTTTCTCTTACTTTAATAACCTTATTGTAAAATGAAACTATATCTGCTGGATCTGTTGCATTGTTATTTAAATACAAATCTAAACACCATTTAAAGAATTCTTCTAACTTAATGTCAGAAATATTCCTTAAGTTCGGAATTTGATTGTTAATTAAATCATTAAATTCTCTTTTACTTCTTGCTTTTTCAATATTCTTCCCGTATTCCATCATTAAAAAATTAACATTAGTGGTTACAATATTTCTATCCTTTTTAATTCTAGCAATATCCTTTAGATTTATTTGGGTAATAATATCAGGTCCAACTAAAGGAACTTCATTTTCATAATCGTTTATTAAATAAATTAACACTTCATCATCAACTTCAATTTGATTATGACTTACCATATTAAGGATTTTTGTACACTCGTCATTATAAATACTATCTTTTCTTATATTTTTTAAATAAAAGTCAACAATTTCAGAAAAACATTCACCTCTAAATTTACTGTTTTTATCAAAAACTTGAGATTTATAATCCCAAAAGTATTCAACTTTATTGAGAGACTTAGATAAATTATTTTTAAATTCATTTAATACTAATCTAGCGCCAATATCACTTTCTGTAATGAAATTAATTATTTGTTTATTTTTTAATTGTTCTTGAGAAATTAATTGAAGGATTAATTTTCTTTTTGCCTCATTATTTTCAACCTTCTTATAGTATAAAAGTATTAAATTAGCTTTATACTCTAAGTTTTTGCTAACTGAATTAATTATCTTTTCAATAGCTTTAAAATCATTTAACAAGGTATTCATTGCCATATCTATAAACTCAATGTAGGGAGAATTATCATCCCACTTATTCCCTCTATCAGCTAATACTTTTAATATTATAGTTAAATAAAACACGGCAAAATTGGTATTTTCACCTATAATATAGTTAGAGAGTTTGTCCATAGTTTGAATATCTAATCCATAATTAATTAAATCTTTTGCATTGTTTTCTTCTAAATTATATATCTTATTAAACAGCTCAAAAATATGTTCTAAATCATGTTCTGTATTTTTTATTAATAATTTCTGAAGATAATCAAAAACAAACCTATAGGATTTTGAATAATAATTTTTTTCTTGAAGTAATTTTGATATTTTCAACATGAATTTAATATTTATAAAGGCCATTTCTTCTTCCATGTTTACATTAAAATTCATTTTTTTAAATAGATTGTTATATATTCTTGGATTTCCATAACGTTCAGCAAAGTTTAATGCATCTGTTACACTATTATAATTAAGAGTTTTAATGCCTGTTATAGTATAATAAAATAACATCAAGCATTTATCCAGATTTTGATCTAGGTTTTTATAGTTAAATTCATCAAAAAAAACCTTAAATTCATGAAATCTATTATCATTTAATAAATACCCTACTTGCATAAATTCAGAATATTTACTTCCCGCATTAACACTAACATTTGAAATCTTTGAAAAATCAAATACTTCAAAATTTAAAATACTCTTTCCAAATGGTCTTTTAACCTCTGGCAGCACTAAGTTATTGAAAATTATACAATTTCTATAGCCACTTATATTTTCATTCTCATATGTACTAAAGGTAATAATGTGTTTTAATTTCTCTGGAATTCCGTTTTTTATTGCTTCCATCCATAACAATATATTGTTCTTGTCATCAATTATTATTATGGGTTTTTGTGTTTGTTCTTGTAGTATTAAGGAATCCATTATTTCTTTTAACTTATTTAATCTCAGCTCATATATTTCGTTGCTTACTTTTTCCTTTAAAAAGGCTGAAATTCTACTAAAATCTGAAACTGAATTATCGTTAGTATTTTTATTACTATTGGGTAAAATTACTTCTTCTTTCGGAAAAAAGTCTTTAAATTCACGTTCAATTTCTTTTGCTGAAAAGGTTTCCATAACTTCTATATCATCGTCAATTGTATCAACACTATTTAACACCTTCTCATTTTGCTTACCTACAGATATTATCTCATCCCCCGCATTTTTAACAGCCATCCTAAACCTATTTGCCACGATATACTCCCCCTTGAATTTACAAGATATTGTATTTTATCAATAATTAATCTAAGTATACATCAAATTCATAAATAAATAAATATGTTTTATTACAAATATATTTATTTATTACAAATTTGATTAATATTATTAACATTATTATTAAACTTTCATTTTTATTATAAAATGCAAAAAAATAACAAGCCAGTATGTTAGTATATTTAAGCTAGAATGTTTCCTTGTCTAGCTCAAAATATACTATCCAATTTTGTCTTGTTACTATATTTCAGATATATTTTTACTGATGTCTACCCTCAATATGCCCTAAACTCTTTCTTATATCAACATGTTTCAATAACCCATTGTTACCAAAACTATTTATCTCGCCAATAATTAATGGTGAAACATAATCTATCATTTTCTTACTAATACTACAGCCATCGCTATTAATAAAGTCTTTTGGGACACCTTTAACAGCATTACATACTAGGTTAAGTTCAACAAGCCTTGTTATACACTCATAATTTTCCTTATCCTTTACTTGGTCTAATGCCACCATAAAACCTGTTTTCCCCTGTATAGCATATTTAACTGCCACTCTTCCCACTAATTCAGCTTCATCTAAATCAGTCTTAGAAACGCAATGCATGGCACAACGTTGACTAACTCCTAGTTCAGCTAATTTAACCCGTTTCTCCACATTGTCTTTAATTAAGGTTTGAAGATATTTACCAATTCCACCAAGTTGTTTGTGGCCAAACTGATCGTTTTCATAACAATTTGAATCTACATTAATATAATCCCCCTCACTATTCTTTAATCCTTCTGAGGTAACAACTAGTAGTTTCCCATTTTCAGCTACAGCGCTTTTTACATCCTGTAAAAACTTCTCAGCCCTGAAGGGAACTTCAGGCAAATAAATAAGTTGATTTATATCTGGAATAGCCTCTTTAATTAATCCAGATGAAGCCGCGATCCACCCAGCATCTCTCCCCATAACTTCCATTACCATTATAGAATTAGTGTAATAAGTCCTAGTATCTAGCCAAAGTTCAATACCAGTATTACAGACGTACTTAGCAGTACTTCCAAATCCAGGACAATGGTCGGTTTCCACAAGATCATTATCAATGGTCTTAGGAACTCCAATAATCTTTATATCAGATTTTATATCTTTTGCATAATCACATAACTTTTTAGCGGCATCCATAGAATCATTTCCACCAATATAAAAAAAGTATTTTATGTTATTAGTTTCAAATAAATTAAATATTTTTTCATATTCTTCTATACTATCTTCTGGATTTTTAAGTTTATATCTACATGATCCAAGGGAAGAGGAGGGTAAATATTTCATGATATTTAGTTCTGCCATAGATAATTTATCCACGTCATATATTTTATTATTTAAAATCCCCTCAATACCATTTAAACCTACAAATATTTTTTCATCTTTTCTATTTTCCATAAATTCTTTAATTACTCCGTAAGCAGAGGAATTAATCACTGCTGTAGGACCTCCAGACTGTGCTACCAAACAATTACCTTGTAAAAAATTCAATATATGTACCTCCTGATTTAATAATTTATAATATTTACTTTAAGGGATCTGAAAAGTACTGTTGACAGTTCAAAAGTTCTTTTCCTCTTTTGTCAATTCTGGTATATTCGCCATTTTTATTTAAAATTCGTGCTTTTACGGTATCTCTTAGGTGAATCTTTAATATTTCAAGCAATCTAGCTTTATTGCTAGGCTCTTCTACTGGAAAAAGCAGTTCCACCCTTCTATCTAGGTTTCTTGTCATCCAATCTGCAGAGGACAAATAAATTTCCTCATTTCCATCATTTAAGAAATAATATATTCTGCTATGTTCAAGAAATCTTCCCACAATACTTCTCACATTAATATTTTCACTTAGTCCCGTAACACCTGGTCTTAAACAGCACATTCCCCTTACTATTAACTCAATTTCAACTCCAGCCTTAGAAGCTTCATAAAGAGCCTCTATTATCTCTTCATCCACTAAAGAATTAACTTTAGCAATTATTCGACTTTCCTTACCTAAAAGCTTATTTTCCTTTTCTCTATTAATTAATTCTAAAAATTTAATTCGAAGAGATATAGGTGCCACTGCAAACTTATAGGGATTTTCAAGTTCAGAATATCCTGAAAGTGTATTAAATAAAGCCGATGCATCAGCACCATAATAAGGATTACATGTAAATATTCCAATATCCGTATAAAAATTCGCAGTTACATCATTATAATTACCTGTAGCAAGATGAACATATCTTTTAATTCCATCCTCTTCACTTCTTACAATTAAGAGTATTTTACAATGGGTTTTAAGTCCTATTAATCCGTAAATAACATGACATCCAGCTTTCTCTAACCGATTTGCCCATTGTATGTTATTTTCCTCATCAAATCTTGCTTTTAATTCAACTAAAACTGTAACCTGTTTACCATTTTCTGCCGCCTGAACTAAAGCTTTTACTATAGGAGAATTACCACTCACCCTATAAAGAGTTTGCTTAATAGCAAGTACCTCCGGATCTCTTGCAGCTTCTTGTACAAGTTGAACTACAGAATTAAAGGATTCATAAGGGTGATGAAGCAAAATATCTTTTTCCTTTATAATGTCAAAAATATTTTGTTCTTCAAAATTAAAAGAATTTTTCACTTCGAGCTTTGGAAATCTATACTTGTCAAAGCCTTTAAGTCCTGAAAACTTAGCTAAAAAACTTAAATCCAAAGGTCCTAGTATTTTATAAATTGAAGAAGTACCTATATCAAGTTCATCCTTTAATATTGCTATAAGACGCTGATCTATTGTAGACTCTACATCCAGCCTAATTGCAGCTCCCCATTTTCTTTGCTTTACAGATTCCTTTATTGCTTGGAGCAAGTCCTCTGCCTCTTCTTCATCTATACTTAAATCCGCATTCCTTGTAATCCTAAAACAACTTGCAGCTAATATATTATGTCCATTAAAAAGCTTTTCTAAATTTAATTCTATAATATCTTCTAAATAAACAAAACTTCTACAACCTACTTCAAGTGGCAGCTCCAATACCCTACTAATTATGGAAGGTACTTGAACTATAGCAAAAATTGGTTCCTCATCTCTATTGCTATTTTCAAGTAAAACAGCAATATTTAAACTCTTATTCAAAATTAAAGGAAAGGGTCTACCTTTATCTACTACCATTGGTGTTATCACTGGGTAAATGTTATTAATAAAATATGTATTGATAAATTTTATCTGACTCCCAGTTAACTTTTCTTTTTTAACAAAAATTATTTCTTCTTTCTTAAGAGCTGGAACTAAGGACCTATTAAAACAATTATGTTGTTCTTCCACCATTTGGTGAACTCTAACAGATATTTTTTTAATTTGTTCAGCAGGTGTTAGACCTGCAAAATCAGGTTCATTAAAACCGGCTATCATTTGATCCTTTAGGGCTGCAACTCTAACCATGAAAAATTCATCCAAATTGGAGTTTGAAATGGATAAAAATTTTAGGCGTTCAAATAAGGGATTGCTATTATCTTGAGCTTCTTCAATAACCCGTTGATTAAATTCTAACCAGCTTAATTCTCTATTTATAAAATTCTTCATCTACTTCACCCTTTTCTTTTCATTACAGGCCTATAGCCCATTACTTCCTCAAAAAAACTTACACCTTTGAAAAAACTCCATTCTTCCAGCAAAGTATCCTCTGATGTTTTATACCTAAATATAATTTCTTTTCCACTTATAGTTACTTCAAATTTTTCAATTTTTTGCTTGTGTGATATATCTAACCCCTCCGCCAATTTTAAAATCGCAGAAAGTTTGGCTATTTTAATTTTATCCTTATAATATAATTCACCATAATTTTCATGGTCATGATTAGGATTGTCTTCACTATGATATCTAGCTATGTTTGCAATTAAATTCATTTCTCTCTTAGAAAATCCCATAATATTTTCGTTTTTAATAATATTATAACCATGAATATCATGATTATTAATGTTAATGTATTTTCCGATATCATGCAAAATAGAAGCTACTCTTAGATACAGTCTATCCCGTTCTTCCATTCTATGTGCTCTCCAGGTAGAGTCAAAAATAAAAAGTGATAAATCCTCAACATAAGCAGAGTGTTTTTCGTCTACTTTATATTTTCTTGCTGTATTCCAAACAACGCTTTCAATATCATTTAAAAATCCTATTTTTCTTGGAGTATCAAATCGTTGATCTACAATATCAGCCAATAAACCATGCCTCAGTGAAACAATAGGTATATGTATAGTATCAGCTTTAGTCATGTTTAGAAAAGAATTACAAATAATCACTGAAGGAAGCAGTAACTCTGCTCTCTCTTCTGGAAGCTTATATTTATGCTTTACTTTTTCACTAGTCATACTTTTTATTGAAGAATAGATTTGCTTAAAATCACTTTTTTTAATAGAGTCCTTAGCTAAAAACTTTATTTCTCCACCTAATACAATAAAATTCTTTAATTCTAATTTTTTTATTATTGGTTTTAACATATATATTTTACTTTCAATAAATTCCTCTAAAATTGAAGGAAAATCTAAGGTCAATTTTTCTAAATCTGAAAGCATTTCTCTTAATCTTAAGGAACCAACCTTGACATTATAAGTAAACTTCAATCTGCCATTTTGATATACAGAGATTTCTACACCACCAGACCCAATGTCTATAATTAAAGAGCCTTCTTCATAAATTCTTTTTATATCCGGCAGCCTCTCCTGTAATACTTTATAGCTATAAAACCTTTCCTCTGCACTACTAATAATATCAACTAAAATTCCAGTTCTTATTCTTATTTGTTCTAATACAAATTGCCTATTTTGAGCCTCTCTTATACCACTAGTTGATACAGCATGATAGGTTTTAATTTTATAGTCTTTCATTAAATTTGAATATCCTTTTAATATATCACTAACTTCATATATAGTTTCAACTTCAATTCTTCCATTTGAAAAAGTATCTCGTCCTATATCTGTTGGTTTATTCAATTCTTCTAAAATTTCCACACTGCCATCACTCTTTATTTGAGCAATAACCATACGAATAGAATTAGACCCAACATCTATTGCAGCAACTGCTTCAATGCCATCTTTTTTCATAAATTAATCCAACCGCCTTTAATATTTATAATATTTATAATATAGATATTATTTATAATATAGATATTATAGCACAATTCTCTTATCAAAATAACAAAATAAGACTAGTTTAATGCAAATATGACACTATAGTTGAAAATTAATATTGTAATAAAATTCCACGCTCTGATATACTATATATGATGTAACTGAATTAAACTATTAGAGGTAAGAATTCTCTGAAAGGAAGTTTCCCATGAAAAAAATTGCTGTTATAGATATTGGTTCAAATTCTGTTCGTCTAGTCATTGCTAGAATCACTTATCCTTCCACCATAGAAATTATAGATGAAATTAAAGAAACCATACGACTTGGAGTAAATTCGGATAATAAAAATAACATACCCTTATCAAAAATAGACTTGCTTGTTTCCACCTTAAATATATTTAAAGGACTTTGTGATAAGCTTCAGGTTACTGAAATTATTGCTGTTGCTACAGAAGCCATTAGAAGAGCACCAAATAAAGAAATTATATTAAAGAAGATATATTTAATCACAGGCATAAATGTTCGTATATTAAGTGGTGATGAAGAAGCCTACTATGATTTTCTTGGAATTAAAAATAGCATGCCTTATAAAACCGGGCTAATTTTAGATATTGGTGGATGTAGCTCAGAGTTTATTTATATGAATGATAATGAACTAGTTGAAAAAGTAAGTATACCCTTTGGAGCTCTTGGGCTTACAGAAATGTTTAACTTACAAAATACCGCTTCTCCAGAGCAAAAATATGCGCTGGAACAATTTCTCATTAATATCTACAAAGAAATATCCTGGCTTAAAAATATAAATTTTCAATACCTTATTGGTATTGGTGGATCCTTTAGATGTTTAGGAAATATACATAGAAACAATTTAACAAGTAAAACAAATGTTTTGCATAATTATAAAATTTCCAGCAAGGATGTTGATCTAATATATCTTAATTTAATTAATAAATCTCTTGAAGACAAAAAACAAATTAAAGGCTTAACAAAGGAACGAGCAGATATTTTCTTAGCCTCTATAGCTGAAATATCTACCTTAATTCAATATTGTGATATAAAAGAAGTTATTTTTAGCACAAATGGTTTAAGAGAAGGACTAATTAATGAATATATGGTACAATATTGCATAAATTAATTATTTTACACAGGAGGAGATCAGATGAGTTTATCTAATGCAAAACGAGTGACACTGATTAAGGATATTAAAAGGATAGTAATAAAAGTAGGCTCCTCTACTTTAACACATCCTAATGGTCTTTTAAATTTTAATAGAATTGAAAGTATTGTAAGACAATTGTCAGACCTAAGAAACAGCGGAAAAGAAGTTATCCTTGTTTCATCTGGAGCCGTTGCCGCTGGAATAGGAAAACTTGGTCTTAGATTAAAGCCTGAAACCATACCTGAAAAGCAAGCAGCTGCAGCAATTGGTCAAGGCATTCTAGTCCATATGTATGAGAAGCTTTTCTCTGAATACGGACAAATAGCTGCTCAAATCTTACTTACTAAAGAGGATTTCATTGAAGAGGAGCGATTAAATCACTTAAGAGATGCCTTTTTTTCTTTATTAAGTTACGGTGCAATACCAATAATAAATGAAAATGACGTAGTAGCTATTGACGAACTTAAATTGGGAGATAATGATACACTTTCTGCTATGGTTGCAAAAGCCCTTGATGCGGATTTATTGATTTTGCTTTCAGATATTGATGGATTATATAGCTCAGACCCAACAGTAAATCCTAATGCCACCCTTATTAATTGGGTAGATAAACTAGACTCCACCATTGAAAGCTTTGCTGAAGATACAAAAACAGGTTTAGGCACTGGTGGAATGATTACTAAAATTTCCGCTGCTAAATTAACATCCTCATCAGGGATATCTATGATAATAGCAAACGGGAGTTACCCCAATATAATAAACAGATTACTTCAAGGCAAGGAAATAGGAACCTGGTTTAGCAAATAATTATTTTTAGGAGTTGTTAAAATGGAAAATAATATTGAAGACTATATGTTGGAAATAGGTAAAAATGCAAGGGAAGCTTCAAGAGTTCTAGCAAATATAGGGACAGAAATTAAAAATAAAGCTTTAAGGAATATGGCAACTAGGCTTATTTTAGATAGCGATAAAATTCTAGCTGCCAACCAAATAGATGTAGCTGCAGCTATGGAAAAAGGAATTTCTGAGCCCCTTATCGATAGACTTATTTTGACTAAAAAAAGAATATTGGATATGTCAAATGCTATTGAGGTCATTACTAATTTAAAAGACCCAATAAATGACGTTATCGAAATGCTTCATATGCCAAATAATTTGCAGATAGGACGGATGAAAATCCCTTTAGGAGTTATAGGAATTATCTATGAATCTAGACCTAATGTTACAGCAGATGCATCTGCACTTTGCCTAAAAGCTGGTAATGCAGTTATTCTAAGAGGAGGTTCGGATGCAATAAACTCTAACATAGAAATTTCTAACTCCCTTAAAGCTGCCCTAGTAGAAAGTGGGCTTCCTGAAGCTACACTTCAATATGTAGAAACGGCAAATAGAGAGGCTGTAGATGCAATGATGAAGCTAAAGGGTTATATCGATGTACTCATTCCAAGAGGCGGTGCATCTCTAATTAACAATATTGTAAAAAATTCATCTGTTCCAGTTATTGAAACAGGGGTTGGTAATTGCCATGTATATGTAGATGAATCTGCAGATTTTAATATGGCAGAGAATATAATTATTAATGCAAAAACCCAAAGACCTGGTGTTTGCAATGCAATGGAGACTTTATTAGTTCACGAAAATATTGCTTCAACGTTTTTACCTAGTCTTTGCCAAAAACTTCATAGTTTTAGTGTAGAACTTAGGGGTTGTGAAATTACTAAATGTATAGTAAGTGATGTTAATCTAGCAACTGAGGAAGACTTCGAAACTGAATTTTTAGATCTAATACTTGCCATAAAAGTGGTACCATCCATAGACGCTGCTATAGATCATATATATAAGTATGGAACAAATCACTCAGAGGCTATTATAACTAATAATTATATTAATTCTCAGAGATTTTTAAAGGAAGTAGACGCGGCAGCTGTGTATGTAAATGCCTCCACTCGTTTCACTGATGGTAGTGAATTCGGTTTTGGAGGAGAAATTGGAATAAGTACACAAAAACTCCATGCTAGAGGTCCAATGGGTGTAAACGAATTGACAACTACTAAATATATAATATACGGTGAAGGACAAGTAAGATAAAAAGTAAGGGACTATGACAAAATAATATGAATTAAGATGTTTTTCTCCATATACAAATCCTGCAGGCTGGAATTTGATGTTATAGATTACTCGCTGTATCAAATCCCATGCCGCAGGAAATAGTATTTCTAGAAATTATCTTAATTAAGATTGCTATTAAACCTAGAAAAGTAAGTTTCTTATTCATTAAATACTCCATTCCTTTTGTTTGATTAATTGGGTGATGAGTTTATACAGTATAAATTCCAATAAAAAAATAACATGCTAATTATATTCCTAATAAGCATGTTAAATCTAATGAACCACGTATGTCATTATCACAGTTTCTTTAAAGTTTTTTTTCTATAGCATCTATTAGGGTTTTTAAAGCTTTTAACCTTGCATAATATTTATCATTGGATTCAACTATAGTCCATGGTGCATAAGTTGTGCTAGTTCTAAATAACATCTCATTTGCAGCCTCTTCATATTTATCCCACTTATCTCTATTTCTCCAATCCTCCTGAGTAATCTTCCAACTTTTCGAAGGAGTGCTTTCTCTTTCCTGAAATCTTCTTAATTGCTCATCTTTATCAATTTGTAACCAGAACTTTACTACTACCATGCCAAAATTAGTAAGTTGTTTCTCCATATCATTGATTTCTTTATAGGATCTCTTCCACTCATCCTCTGAACAAAAACCCTCAATCTTTTCCACCAGTACCCTTCCATACCATGTCCTATCAAATATAGTGATATGTCCAGCCTTAGGTATTTTATTCCAAAATCTCCAAAGATAATGATGGCTATTTTCTAACTCTGTTGGAGCACTAATTGGAGAAACTTCATAGCCTCTAGGATCTAGGTTTTGAGTTACTCTTCGTATATTTCCACCCTTACCGGCTGCGTCCCATCCTTCATAACAAATTAGCACTGGAATTCTTTTTATATATATTTCATGTTCAATTTCTCTAATTCTTTGTTGATACTCTTTCAGTTTAGCTTTATATTCAGTCTTATCTATAGTCTTGGTAAGATCCACAATTTCTAAAGTTGTTGAATTCATAATAGAAGCTTCTGTTATAATTGAGTTTTTAACCTTATTTTTTTCTTTTTTACTATTAAACTCCTCAATTTTTTCTTCGAGAGCCTTAATTACCACAGTAAAAACTTTAATTGTTGCAAATCTGCTATCAGTGGCCTCTACAACAGTCCAAGGAGCGAATTCAGCATCCGTTTCTTCAATCATCTCATCTATAATTTTCATATAATCATCATATTGTTGATTATGTTTTTTATCTTCTTTATTAACTCGCCAAGCAGTTGAATTATTGCTCTCTAATTCTTTAAATCTATTATTTTGTTCTTTTTTACTAATATGCAGAAAAAATTTAATTATTACATTTCCATCATCTGCTAATCCTTTTTCAAAAGACTTAATATCGTCAAAGGTAGATCTCAAATCTTCTCCCTCTATATCATTATCCATTCGTTCCACTAAAGTCCTTCTGTACCAACTCTTATCAAAAATAGCTATCCTCCCTCGTTCAGGAGTCTTGACCCAAAATCTCCATAAAAAGGGCTTTAACTTTTCCTCCTCTGACAGATAATTGGTAGTATACACATTAAAACCTCTTGGATCTAGGGGTAAAATAAGTTTATTAATTAGTGTTCCCTTACCTGATGATCCCCAACCTTCAAAAACTATTATTACAGGTATCTTAAATTCTCTTATTTGTCTTTCTAAAGATGAAAGTTTTAACTGCATTTCTTCAATAACTTTTTTATACTGTTCTTTATCCATTTTCTTAGTCAAGTCAACTTTTTCTAACATAATTTACCCCCTCATCACTCAATAATATGTTATTGTCTTTCTTTTCCCCAGAAAAAAATAGCCATAGCTCCAGGTCCACCATGAGTTCCAACTACTGGTCCAATTGGATTTATTAGAACATCCTTTACTCTTATGCTTTTTATAATCTCCATTTTTAACTTTTCAGCCTCTTCTATACAATCTCCGTGTCCAATAGCAATAACTTGATTTTCCGAATCTTCAATCTTATCCACAACTATTTCTGCTAACTTGCTTAAGGCATTTTTTCTACCTTTAATTTTAAATATAGGCATTAGATTACCATCATGAGCCACTGTCATTATCGGCTTAATATGAAGTACTATTCCAATTAATGCAGCACTGGAAGATATTCTACCACCTCTTTTAACATGATGCAGGTCATCTACACTAATGTAGGTATTAAGTTTCATCTTATTTTCTTCTAAATAATTAAATATTTCGTTAAGATTTTTACCCGCTTCTTTCATCTCATATGCTTTTTTAAGCATTAATCCTTGGCCGAGAGAAGCTGTAAGAGCATCCACTATAAATATATTTGCGTTTGGAAATTCATCAAGTATCTTAGCTTTCCCAATATTAGCACTATTAATAGCTCCGCTAAATATAGAGGATACACAGATATAAAGTATGTCCATATCTTTTTCAGCATATTTTTTGTAAACATTATAATAGGACTCTGCATTAGGCTGAGATGTTTTAGGCAATTCACCATGTCTAACATCTTCATAAAACTTTTTATAGCTTAAAGAGACTCCGAAATCATCATTATATTCATTACCAGCATAACTACAAGTTAAAGAAATATATGGTACATTTTTTTCTTTTATATATTCAATGGGCATATCACAACAGGAATCGGTCATAACTACAAAATTACGCATAAAAAACCCTCCGTCTAATAATTATCTTTCCTTCAATATTAACATATATTTCTACAAATAGCTTGTGGAAAACTTTATAATTTTTAACTTTAGTTTTTACATTTACGACTATATTATTCTTTTAAATTATTAAAAAACATGATTTAGTGTTGATAAATTCGCTAAAGTCTATTAATATAGTTAAAGAAGGTAAAGGAGTGATAATATGGCAAGTTCATATTCTTTTGATGTTGTGTCAGACGTAGATATGCAGGAGGTAGATAACGCTATTAACCAGTCTGTTAAAGAAATTGCTACAAGATATGACTTTAAAGGTAGTAAAGCTGAAATAAAACTAAGTGGCGAGGAAATTAAACTTGTTGCTGAGGATGAATTTAGGTTAAATTCAGTTATGGAGGTTTTAAAAGTAAAATTTGTTAAACGAGGTATTTCTGTTAAAGCCCTTGATTTTGGCAAAGTAGAAAATGGAACTTTAGGATCTGCAAGACAAACAGTTAAAATTGTAAAAGGAATTTCAAGAGAAAAAGCAAAAGATGTTGTTTCCGATATAAAAAACTCGAAGATACGAGTTCAAGTTCAAATAATGGATGTTCAAGTTAGAGTTACAGGTAAAGACAAGGATGATCTCCAACAGACCATCGCTCTACTTAAGAGCAAAGATTACGGAATTGAACTTCAATTTATTAACTTTAGATCCTAAAAAGCTATAAAAGGCACTATCTCAAAATCATTAATTATTTTGAGATAGTGCCTTTTATTTTTCTTAGTCTTAGTAGATATCTAAGTGACCTTAGTATTTTTTCGATATGCTATTTCCTGTGGCATGGCTTTGTATACCGAAAAAATATCTTACTGTTTTTTACTGGATTCCTCAACTAAACGCTGAAAAAGCTTTAACATTATTGGATAATTTTCAAATATCATTTCAGGATGCCATTGTACAGCAACTATATAATTATCTCCAGTGTACTCTAGTCCCTCGACTACCCCATCTTTTGATAGAGCCGTTATTTCAAGAGTGGGCGCAGCTTCTTTTACAGCTTGATGATGTAGGCTATTAGTTATTATTTTTTCACCTAATATATCAAAAAGTTTTGTACCCTTTATAAGGTCTACAGTATGTGAAGTGGCACCTTTTAAAGATTTTTGAAAATGTTTTATATTGCAATCTTCTATATAAGATAGATCCTGATAAAGACTACCTCCTAACGCCACATTCAAAATTTGAAGACCTCTACAAATTCCAAAAACGGGTTTATTTAACTCAATTGCTATTTTAATCAATTCAATTTCATGTTTATCTCTCTCTTGAAGAATAAATCCAAGTTTTTCAAGTGGTTCTTCACCATAAAATCGCGGATGAACATCGTATCCACCAGATAACAAAATCCCATCTACAGCTTCAACCTGATCTTTTATAGCCTCTGAATCAAATATAAGAGGGAGAATTAGTGGTGTGCCACCAGCCTTTTCTACTGCCCTTATATAGTCATTATTTACACAAGACTTATGTAGTCCTGGAAATAATTCGTCATGGGCATCAATAAATATGTCCCCTGTTATTCCTATTAATGGTTTTTTCATTTAAATCTACCCCCTGGGTTTTTTATTTGGTTATATTATATTATATCATATTTAATTATTTAACCAAATATTTAGAATTCTATACCAATTATATGTTTTATTTACTAATAGTTAGTATTGACACTTACTTAATTTAGATGTATTATTATATCAATAACAATCTAGGGGGTGGTTAAAGATAAAAGTATACAAATATATAAAATGCTAAAATTTATTTAGATTGGGGTGATTCCACCAGAAAATTAATTTATTATTAGTTAGTATTTTAGATAACGGAGGATAGTCCAATGGGTATTTATAACTAAAAAGGGAGTTTTTGTTTGAAAATATATAAACATATATTTTACCAGTAAATCATTATTATTTATTAATAAGATTTACTGGTATTTTATTTTTACCCTCGCCTAAGTCATAATCACTTAAATAAAATATAGCTTTCTGGATATTTTATTTCTAATTCACAAGCGTAAAATTTACAAATAATTCACTTTTGAATTATTTCATATTTCGACTTGCAAATACTTTTAAAAAGAATTTGATATAGATGCATATTTATGATAAAATACAAATTATAAATAAAAAACTTACAATGGAACTTGTTCTTATATATCATGATTTATGTGAGTTTAATTAGTATTATTTTATAATTTTATCTAATGATATCGGTCCTGCATCATGGACTATTTATGCAAGATTTAAATATAAAACTTAAAATAAATGCAAGTTGTAATTTAAAAAAATCATTTACTTGTAAATTATTAGGAGGGAGGCTAAGAGAAATATGTATTATGACAAATTCAGTAATATTACAGAAAAAACTGATACCATTCAAAGACTACACAACGTAAATGAAGCTAATCTATATAAGGAAATTTTTCCTTATTCAGAAATACCGAAGGTGACATTTAATCCGCTTCAATTACCTATGAACACACCTAAAAATATTTGGATTACAGACACATCTTTCAGAGATGGACAGCAGTCCATGGCTCCTTTTACGGTGGAACAGATACAAAGGCTTTATGACTATCTTCATGAACTTGATAATAACTCAGGCATCATAAGGCAAACAGAGTTTTTTCTTTACTCAAAAAAAGATAGAGATGCTTTGATAAAATGTATGGAAAAAGGTTATAAATTCCCTGAAATAACTTCTTGGATAAGGGCAAATAAAAAGGATTTTATTTTAGTTAAAAATATAGGACTAAAAGAAACAGGCATACTAATGTCATGTTCGGATTATCATATTTTTAAGAAACTCAATATGACAAGACAAGAGGCCTTCGATAATTATGTATCTATAGTCGAAGATGCTTTAACTAATGGAATTATTCCTAGATGCCATTTTGAAGATATAACTAGGGCTGATTTCTTTGGTTTTGTTATTCCGTTAGCCAGTAAACTTATGGAATTATCCAAGAAAGCTGGAATTCCTGTTAAGATAAGAGCTTGTGATACTTTAGGTTTAGGTATTTCCTATTCTGGTGCAGCATTACCTAGAAGCGTACAGGGAATAATTCACGGTTTGATAAATTATGCAGGAGTCCCTTCTGAAAATCTTGAATGGCATGGTCATAATGATTTTTATGCTGTGGTTCCAAATGCTACCACAGCATGGCTATATGGTTGTTCTTCAATAAATACTACCTTATTAGGCATAGGAGAAAGAACTGGTAACTGTCCTTTAGAGGCTATGCTTATTGAGTACGCTCAAATAAAAGGTGGTTTGAAAAATGTTCAACTACAATTAATTACGGAGATAGGTCAGTACTTTGAAAAAGAATTAAAATATGAAATACCATTAAAAATGCCTTTCGTCGGAAAAGAATTTAATGTTACTAGAGCCGGAGTTCATGCAGATGGAATTTTAAAAGATGAAGAAATTTACAATATCTTTGATACAAATAAAATTTTGGGTCGTCCAATAGTCGTTGCCATTAATGAATATTCTGGCCATGCTGGTATTGCGGCATGGATTAATACCTATTATAAAATTAAGGACGAATTAAAGCTTGATAAAAAGAATGCTAAAGTTGCTTTAATTAAGGATTGGATAGATGAACAGTATAAAAGAGGAAGAACTACAGTAATTACAAATGAAGAACTAGAGGAAGCTATGAAAGAATTTATGCCAGAAATTTTAACTTTAGTTGTAACCCAGGCTTCCTAGCACTAAAATTTTAAGGAGGATTTATATGAATTTAACATTAGCACAAAAAATTATAAAAAGTCACTTAGTTTCAGGCGACATGACAGTTGGAAGCGATATTGCCTTAAGGATTGATCAAACGCTAACACAAGACTCTACTGGCACAATGGCCTACCTTCAATTTGAAGCCTTAGGCATCGAAAAAGTTCAAACAAAAAAATCTGTAGCCTATATAGATCATAATATGATTCAAAGCGGAAGTGAAAATGCAGATGATCACATGTATATCCAAACAGTAGCGAAGAAACATGGAATTTATTATTCCAAGCCTGGAAACGGGATTTGTCATCAGGTTCATCTTGAAAGATTTGGTGTTCCAGGCGAAACTCTGTTAGGTTCTGATAGCCACACCCCAACTGGTGGTGGTATTGGAATGCTAGCAATTGGAGCTGGTGGCCTTGATGTTGCTGTTGCAATGGGTGGTGGAGAATACTATATCACCATGCCAAAGATAGTTAAAGTAGAATTAAAAGGTCGTCTTAAACCTTGGGTATCTGCTAAAGACATTATTTTATATGTTTTAAAACTCTGTACTGTAAAAGGTGGAGTGGGTAAAATATTTGAGTATTGTGGAGATGGGGTTAAAACCCTTTTAGTACCAGAAAGAGCTACTATTACAAATATGGGAGCCGAGCTAGGAGCAACCACCTCCATATTTCCAAGTGATAAGGTTACTCATAAATTTTTAAAAGCACAAGGTCGAGAAGATGTTTACACAAAGTTAAGTGCTGATAAAGGTGCTATTTACGATGAAGAGATTGTTATAGATTTGGCTAAACTTGAGCCAATGCTAGCCTGTCCTCATAGCCCTGATAATATAGTAAGTGTTTCTGAAGTTAAAGGCTTGAAAGTAAATCAGGTAGCCATAGGAAGTTGTACTAATTCTTCCTATACAGATATGATGAAGGTAGCTAAAATATTAAAAGGAAACACCGTGGCGGAGCACGTTTCTCTTGTTATCGCTCCCGGTTCAAAACAAGTTTTAAATATGCTTGCTAAAAATGGTGCCTTAGCGGATATGGTTTCTTCCGGCGCTCGTATTCTAGAGTCTGCCTGTGGTCCCTGCATTGGAATGGGTCAATCACCTTCTACGGATGCAGTTTCCTTAAGAACCTTTAATAGAAATTTTGAAGGTCGTTCAGGCACAGCTTCTGCAAGGGTATATTTAGTATCACCAGAGTTAGCTGCAACTTCTGCTATCTCAGGCTTTGTTGAGGATCCAAGAAACTTTAAAACCGATATAAGAGTTGAAGCACCAAAAAAATTCTTAATTAATGATAATCTAATTGTATCCCCTTCAGAGAATTCTTCTGAAGTAGAGGTAATAAGAGGAAGTAATATAAAACCTTTTCCAATAGGAATACCTTTAGGTGAAGCTCTTATTGGTAAAGTCTTAACAAAAGTTGGGGATAACATTACTACAGACCACATTATGCCTTCAAATGCAAAGTTATTACCTTTTAGATCCAATATACCCTTTCTTGCAGATTATTGTTTGACTCCTTCCGATAAGGATTTCCCTGAAAAGGCTAAATCTTTAGGTGGAGGTTTTATCCTGGGTGGTTCTAATTACGGTCAAGGATCTAGCCGTGAACATGCAGCACTAGTTCCACTTTATCTTGGAATAAAAGCAGTGCTGGTAAAGTCCTTTGCTAGAATCCATAAAGCTAATTTAATAAATAACGGAATTCTACCACTGATTTTTGCAAATGAGAGTGATTATGAAGATATAGATGTGCTTGATGAACTTCAAATAAATGAACCTGTTAAACAAGTATTAACAGACAAGATAATAGTCCTTAATATAACCAAAGGAAAGGAATATGAAACGTTCCTTGAAAGCACTGATAGAGAAAAGCAAATGTTAATTCATGGTGGTTTGATAAATATGACAAAAGCTAAAAAAGTCTAATCTATTATGGGTAGAGGAACATTTATTTAATTAATGTTTCTCTACCCATTTTTTTATTTTTTGAAGCTACTCTAAATTTAATTTTAACTTCTGAAAGAATTATAGCTACAAATATAACTACACAACCAATAATCATAGTTGGAGAAAATATTTCTTTAAGAAATATTACGGAAAAAATAGATCCAAATACAGATTCCATACATAGAATTATAGCAGCATGAGTAGCCATAGTATATTTTTGAGCAGTATTTTGAATTAAAAACGCAATCATTGTACTGAAAATAACAAGATATCCTATAGAATAAATATTACCACTGTTAATATTAGATAGGGGCATTTTAGGCTCAAATAAAACAGCACAAACTATTGATAAAACTGCGGCTACAATCATTTGAAGTATTGCCAACACTACAGTATCACAGTCTTTTGAAAAATGTCCTATAGCAGTAATATGAATTGCAAAAAAAACTGCACATATTATTGTCATTAAGTCTCCGAAATTCATTACAATTGATCCATTTTGCAGGGTGAGTAACCCAATTCCTAAAAATGAAAGAATTGCTGCTGCAATAGTTTGTAAGCCAGGGAACTTCTTTTTTAAAGCCCAATAAAAAAATGGAACCATTACTACGTTTAAACCAGTTAAAAATGCATTTTTTCCTGCAGTTGTATATTTCAACCCAATAGTTTGAGTAACAAAACCTGCAAATAATAATAAACCTATAATTAAACCAGCATATAAGTCCTGTCTTTTTATTTGCTTTAATCTTTTAAAAAATATGATGCTCAAGATTATACCAGCCAAAGAAAATCTTATAGCGGTTAAGTGAAGTGGTTCAATGGTTGCTAATGCATCTTTTACTCCGATGAATCCGCCCCCCCAAAGAATTGCGGTTATTAATAATGACATATCTGCAATAAAACTTCTATTCTTTATTTCCAATTTCTATTTCCCCCTTGAATACTATAATAAATGAAATATCTTAACAAATATTATCATATTTTTAACAAAACATACAGTAAAAACTCATTTTCATAAAGGTTTTTTTATGATATAATTACTTTAATAGATTAATTAAGGAGGCTTTACTATGCTTAATGGCTCTAAAATAAGAGAATTAAGGCTTAATAAAGGTATGACCTGTAGTGATTTATCCAATTTGTCTAAACATCTTTCTGTTCAGGTTTCTAAAAGTTATTTGGAAGAATTAGAAAGAGGTACCAAAGAAAATCCATCCTTTAACATAATTGAAACTATAGCTATTATTTTATGTGTAAATATAGATGAACTAAGAGCAAGCTAAAATTAAGCCGGTTAACTTATTGTAGTTAACCGGCTTAAATTATATAAATAATTAAATAAATAGTATTGTATTTGTGGATTTGCAAACAATATAACTGAAAATAAACTTAAAAGGAGGAAAAAGTCAAATGAATACTGAGGCACGAAATAATATTCATATGTGTAAAGAAGCCTTATATGCTGCTCAACAAGGCTTACAAGCTGCTGCCAGTGCAGCTGAAAATACCAACATAAAAAATCAAATAACAACTCAACTAACACAAGTTACCAACTGCCTTAAAGAGTGTGAGGATATAGCGTCTGGTTTAAGTCAATATCTAACTGAAAAGAGAGTTGAGGGTATTCATCATTAAAAGGAGGAACTTACATGACAAAGAATAAGTCAAAAGAAAATAATGTGAAAGAGCCTATAGAAAAACACGATACAGCAGCTTGGGCTAACTTAAGTGAGGAAAAACCAGTTTCCAAGGTTTCTGTTCCTAGTGATTTCGAAGTTACTAATGCAAAGCTTTGGGTTGATGAAAATAAAAAATAATTCTACTTTAATTATAAAAAACGCAAGAATTTTCTTGCGTTTTTATAATTTTACTCTGCAAACTTTTTATATGCTTCATGTCTTTCTTTGGCATTCTTCTCAGAAAGTGCAAACATTTCATCTGCTATCTCAGGAAAACTTGTTCTCAAGGAGCTATATCGTATTTCTCCATTTATAAAATCTCCATATGGCAGGGTAGGTTCCTTTGAATCAAGTACAAAAGGATTTTTCCCTTCGGTCTTTAAATCCGGATTATATCTATATAAATCCCAATAACCAGAATCTACAGCTTTCTTTTCTTCTTTAATACTGCTACCCATCCCTACCTTAATACCATGGCTAATACATGGTGAATATGCTATTATAAGTGATGGCCCCTTATACCTTTCAGCTTCAACAATAGCCTTTATGGTTTGATTCATATTAGCTCCCATAGATATCTGAGCTACGTAAACATATCCATAACTCATGGCCATCATACCTAGATCTTTCTTTCTCATCTTTTTACCTGCTGCTGCAAATTTTGCTACTGCTGCAGTTGGTGTTGCCTTGGATGATTGCCCACCGGTATTTGAGTAAATCTCTGTATCCATTACAAATAGATTTACATCTTCTCCCATTGATAATACTTGATCTACCCCGCCGTAACCTATATCATAAGCCCAGCCATCACCACCGATTATCCATTGAGATTTCTTTACTAAAAAGTCTTTTTTACTAATTATTTCCTCGATAACTTTATTTCCAGCATAATTACCAGTTCCTATTTCCTTCAGTATCTTTTCAGATGCTATTTTAGAACCATTACCATCTTCCTTCACAGAAACCCATTCACTAAATGATTCTTTTAAATTTTCGCTTATAGGTAATTCTAACGCTGATTTCATTAAATCCTCTAAGCGACTTCTCATCTGTGTTACAGCAAGATACATTCCATACCCATACTCTGCATTATCTTCAAATAATGAATTTCCCCAGGAAGGTCCCTTTCCCTTTGCATTTGTAGTATAGGCTATTGATGGAGCACTAGCAGCCCATATAGATGAACATCCCGTTGCATTTGCTATCATCATTCTCTCGCCAAACAATTGGGTTAGCAATCTTATATATGGGGTTTCCCCGCATCCTGGACATGCTCCATTAAACTCTAACAAAGGCCTTACAAGTTGACTTCCCTTTAAGGTGTTTATGTCCATCAATCCATCCTTTTGAGAAATATTTAGCGTGGATTCCCAATTTTTTGCTTGGGCTTCTATTTCACCTTCAGCTGGCATCATCACTAAAGCCTTTCCAGGTGCTGGACAAACATCTGCGCAATTACCACAACCAGTGCAATCTAAAGGCGTTACTTGAATTCTATATTTATATTGTTCCAAGCCCTTTCCCTTTGCTTGTAAAGTTATATAATCTTTAGGTACGCTTTGTACTTCCTTATCATCTAAAACAATTTGTCTAATAGTTGCATGAGGACATACATAAGCACATTGGCCACATTGTATGCACTTTTCTGGCTGCCACTGAGGAACAAGCACAGCAATACCACGTTTTTCATATGCCGTAGTGCCTAATGGGAAAGTACCATCTTCCATGCCTAAAAATGCGCTGACAGGCAATTCATCACCTTCATGTCTAGCTATAGGTCTTTGTATCCTTTTAATAAACTCTGGATCATTTCCAGGCTCAGTTTTAGTTTCTTTTGCATTCTTCCAAGCCTCTGGTATCTGAACCTTTAACAATTCTGAAATACCCTTATCCACAGCTGCTCTATTCATATCTACTATTTTCTGTCCCTTTTTACCATAACTCTTCTCTATTGAATCTTTTAAATATTTCACTGCTTCTTCCACAGGAATTACTTCTGCTACCTTAAAAAATGCCGCCTGCATTATCATATTAATTCTAGATCCAAGTCCAATTTCCCCTGCTATATTAATTGCATCAATGGTATAGAAATTTATATTATTCTTTGCCATAAAACTTCTTATTGTTGGTGGAATTTTATCTTCTAACTCCTGCCCTTTCCATGGACAATTTAGAACAAAGGAACCATTTTTCTTTAATCCCTTTAGGATATCATAATTATATAAAAAAGATTTGTTATGGCAAGCAATATAGTCAGCACTATATATTAAATAAGGTGATCTGATAGGTTTATTTCCAAATCTTAAATGAGATATTGTAGTTCCTCCAGATTTCTTACTATCGTAGGAAAAGTATGCCTGTGCGTATAGTCCTGTATTGTCACCAATAATTTTAATGGCAGACTTATTAGCACCTACAGTACCATCTGATCCAAGACCCCAAAACTTACATTCAATAGTCCCTATAGGTGAAGTTTGTATAGGTTCCTCCTCTGGTAAGGATGTATTTGTAACATCATCTTTAATTCCTATGGTGAAATTATCTTTAGGCTTAGATAAGGATAAGTTTTTAAAAACAGCTGTAATCTGAGACGGCCTTGTATCCTTTGAACCAAGTCCATAACGACCTCCAATAACCACAGGTCTATTCTCACTATTATAAAACATTTTAGTTACATCTAAATATAAGGGCTCTGCTAGTGCGCCGGGTTCTTTAGTTCTATCAAGCACTGCTATTTTTTTCACAGATTTAGGAAGTACACTTGTAAGGTACTTTTCACTAAAAGGTCTATATAAATGTACTTTTATGCAGCCAACCTTTTCTCCCTTGGATGTTAAATAGTCTACAGTTTCATAAATAGTGTCACATACAGACCCCATAGCAACTATTATATTCTCCGCATTAGGATCACCGTAATAATCAAAAGGATGGTATTGCCTTCCTGTTACCTTATGTATTTCTTTCATATACCCTTCAACGATGTCTGGAACTCCCTCATAGAAATTATTGGAAACCTCTCTACCTTGGAAATATATATCCGGGTTTTGAGCAGTTCCTCTCACTACAGGATGTTCAGGATTTAAAGACCTATCTCTAAATTTTTGAATGGCAGTATAGTCTACAAGTTTTTTTAATTCCTCATAATCTATTACTTCAATCTTTTGAAATTCATGAGAAGTTCTAAAACCATCGAAAAAATGCATAAAAGGAACTCTGCCCTTTATGGCACATAGATGAGATACACAGGCTAAGTCCATAACTTCTTGAACATTTGAAGAAGCTAAAAGTGCAAATCCAGTTTGTCTACAAGCCATTACATCTTGATGATCACCAAAGATAGATAACGCATGGGTGGCTAAAGCCCTAGCACTTACATGAAAAACTGCTGGCAATAATTCTCCTGCCATCTTATACATATTAGGAATCATTAGAAGTAATCCTTGAGATGCGGTATAAGTAGTTGTTAATGCACCAGCAATTAGAGAACCATGAACAGCACCCGCTGCCCCTGCTTCCGACTGCATTTCCACCACCCTAACCCGTTGATCAAATATATTTTTTTTATTGTGAGCAGACCATTCATCAACACCTTCTGCCATTGATGTTGATGGTGTAATGGGATATATAGCAGCTACTTCTGTAAATGCATATGAAGCATAAACTGCAGCACTATTTCCATCCATTGTTTTCATAACTTTTCCCATATATTTTCTCCTTTTCTAATAGATTTAAATAACTTATAATATTAGTATTAGAAATTATTAAATAATCATGCATGCTAGATTTACAATTCTTTTAAAGAATTATAAAATTAAATCAATATGGAGGTCTTTAGAGATACATGGAAATCATAAATTGTAGAAAATGCAAGAATTTTTATATTACTTGGGATAAAAATTTCCCCTTTGGTTGTAGAAAACTGAATTTCAAATCCAAAAAACTTCCTTCTGTTAATGTTTTTGAATCCTCAGGAGAACAATGTCTTTACTTTGAACATAAATAAAAGGTGGTTAAAAAAATGAAATACTCAATTCTAATTGTTGATAGTGATGAAACCATACATAAGTTTCTCCGAAGTTGCTTTATTCAAGATGGATTTATAGTTCTTTCTGTTAGCTCTGGGGAAGAAGCTTTAATGATGATTTCAAGTCATCAAATAGATCTTGTTATATCAGAGCTTCAACTTACAGGAATGAATGGCATTGAACTTTTAAAAAAGGTGAAGAAATTGTCGCCTTCTATAGAATTTGTCTTAATCACAGAACACATCACAACTCCTAGCGCAATTGAAGCACTTAGAAACGGAGCCTCGGATTACCTTAGCAAACTTACAGAACTTGAGGATGTTTCCAATTCTATACGTTCTATTTTAAGTAATAAAGAGAAAAAAATTAAATATAAAAGTTTTAATGAAGATACCGACAGCATCATAGAAAACTATTTAATAAGTAAAAGTTCCTCCATGATGAAGATAATGGACCTAGTTAAGCAAGTTGCAGCGTCAAAAGCTACAATTATGTTATATGGGGAAACCGGTACTGGAAAAAGTGTAATGGCTGAAATCTTACATAAATTAAGTACAAGGATTAAAAAGCCCCTCATAAAAGTTAATTGCGCTGCTATTCCTGAGCAATTATTAGAAAGTGAGTTATTCGGTTATGAAAAAGGTGCATTTACTGGTGCTGTGGCTACTAAACCAGGTCGATTTGAGTTAGCTAATGGAGGAACCTTATTCCTTGATGAGATTGGGGATATCTCTCCCTTTATGCAGGTAAAACTATTACGTGTCCTGCAAGAGAAAGAATTTGAACATTTAGGAGGTATTAAGACTATTAAGGTTGATGTAAGAGTTATTACCGCAACGAATAAAAACCTTGTAGCCATGGTTAAAAACGGTACTTTTAGAGAAGACCTATATTATAGATTAAATGTTGTACCTATTAATCTTCCATCTTTAAGAGAGCGAAAAGAGGATATAAAAGCTTTAGTTAATCACTTTCTACTTCAAAATTCAAAACAATCCGGAGATGAAATATGTAATATTTCTAAAGAAGCTCTAGATAAATTAATAAAATATAGCTGGCCAGGTAACATTAGAGAACTTGAGAACGTTATTGAGAGATGTGTAGTTGTAACTCCCGGAAATCTTATTACCTTAGATAATTTACCTCAAAATATTTTGAACTTTAAGCTAAAGTTAAGTAACGACATTCATTTGAATACCCTTACAAATTCAAAGGAGAGTATTGAAAAAGAAGAAATTATAAAGACTTTAAGTGGTTCTGATAACAATATTACTAGAGCTGCTGAGATTTTAGGGGTTAGTAGAAGAACTCTACACAGAAAATTAATCAAGTATAAAATCCAAAATTAAAGGAATTGGGACAAAGCCCTTAATTGTATAGGCCTAATTCTCCTAACCAACACTTTAATTTTCATTATTTTTTTGATTACTAAGAATGATTAACTAATATTATAATATACTTAATTATTGGATAAATTAAAAATATCATAATATTAGTTAAATTTTTATTAATTTTAAAGGTTTTTTTTGTTATTTGTTGAATATTAATAAGTACAAGAATTTTATTTGGAGGGCACAAAATGAGAGATAATGAAATAATCATACAAGGTTCTTTTAATGGCATAAGAGGAGAGTTATCGAGGAGATTATTTTTTCTTGTAATCTACGGTATAATATTTTTAATGACAAATGCATATAAAAAATCCTTTTATTCTGATAATGAAATAACATCAATTTTTACGTTTCTAATGGATCAAATAACGGCTTTAAATTTTAAAAGCATTTTACCCATACTATTTATATTCTTAATATTTATTTTTCTAGCAATCTTCACTTTTTCAACTTTATTTAAAACTATAAAGCTTTTCTATAACATAAATAGAAAAGTAACAGTAAATTATTCTAAAAATAAAATTTCAACATTAAGTTATACCTTCCCCTTCTTCAAAGATGTTGAAGAAAATAAATTTGATAATATCATAACGGTAAACATCCGCCAAGACTTTATGGATAGGTTCTGTAACTCAGGTAAGCTTTATATCGAATACCTAGTTATCAGCAAAATTGATTCTAGTTTAGCCTGCTTTGAAATTCCATATGTTTATGAACCATCCCATGCCTTGAAGGAGTTACTAAGCTAAATACAAATAATAATGGGCTGTCCCAAAATGAATAATTGTTTTGGGACAGCCCATTGCTATTATATTTTTTTAGTTGTAACCCCTTTATAAAGCGCAAAAATCCCTAGGGTTATAAAGATAACTCCTATAATTATTCCTGAGTTGTACATTTGTGAAGCTACATTTAGGAACATGCAAACAAAAGCTATAATTGCAATGGTTGTTAAAATAAACACAGGAATTAAAAGACCCTTGCTCCTTCCTGAAAAGAGATAAAGCTGAAATAATCCTATTGCCACCGCAAGCAAATAAATCGGCCAAGTATATTCAGAAAAATTCCAATAAGTAAAGCTTTCAAAATAAAATAAAATACCTAAAACTGTTAATATTCCTCCTGGCACAAGAATTCCTGGAGCTTTTTTTGTAACAAAATAAGCTATTTCAAATATTAATCCTGGAATTATCACAAAGGTCGGCCAAAATCTGTATGCATTAAATAAATCTAAATTAAAAATTCGGTTTACCACTAGCAAACATCCTAATAAGATAAAAAACAGCCCCCATATCATACTAAAAATGTTTAAAGATTTACCCTCTTCCTTTATAAACATATTACACCTCCATATATATATATAAGAATTATTATACCATAAATTCCATTGAAACTTGAATTATTAATAACTAATAGGAGATGATTTTATGAATGACAACCTTGTACAAAATGTGCTTTTTAAAATGATGATCTACTTTAGGAAGGATATATTAAGAATTAACCACGCTTTAAAAGTATATACCTTTGCTAAGAATATAGCTACCTTGGAATGTTTATGCAAAGAGCAGCTAGAAATCCTTGAAATTTCTTCAATACTACATGATATAGGAATAAAAGAATGTGAAATAAAATATCACTCCTCAGCGGGGCATTATCAAGAGTTAGAAGGACCTTCTATAGCTTTAAATTTATTAAAGGAATTTAATTTGAAGCCAGGCATCCTAGAGAGAATATCCTTTTTAATTGGAAATCATCATAGTTATGACAAGATTAATGGAATTGATTTTCAGATTCTAGTAGAGGCAGACTTTCTAGTTAATATCTTTGAAGATAACTATACTGCTAATCAAATTGATGCCGTTAAAAATAAGTATTTTAAAACCCAAACAGGTATAAAATATTTAACAGATATCTATGAGTAAGTCAAATAGACTAACGTATTCAAAAACAATAAATTGATACGCTAGTCTATTTTATTTCAGTTATTTTATAACTTACTAGCAGCATCCTTATCTAATATTAAAGTAACATCAGGATGAAGTTGAAGTATTGATGCTGGAAGATTAGGATTAATTTTCCCATTTACAAGCCCATAAATAGCTTCTGCTTTTGAAATACCATTTGCTAATAAAACTATTTTTCTAGAATTCATAATAGTTTTTATTCCCATACTAACAGCAGTAGTAGGAACTTCCTCTATAGTTTTAAAATAAATAGAATTAGCCTGTATTGTACTTTCTTCTAATTTAACAAGATGAGTTTGTGCTTCAAAGTTCACATCTGGTTCGTTAAACCCTATATGTCCATTTGTACCTATTCCAAGAACCTGGATATCTATTCCTCCTGCTTGTTTAATTGATTTTTCATATCTTACACATTCTTCTACAATATCTTTAGCACTTCCATCTGGTATATTTATGTTTTTTTCAGGTATGTCTATAAATTTAAATAAATTATTAACCATATAGTAATAATAACTCTGGTCATTTTCTTTACCTATGCCAAAATATTCATCAAGGTTAAAGGTTTTTACTAATTTAAAATCAATTTCTTTTTCATTATATAATCTAATCAGTTCCTTATACATATCAAGTGGAGTACCGCCAGTTGCTAGACCTAATACACTATCAGGCTTTAATATTATTTGACTACTAACTAAGCTTGCAGCTTTCTTTCCCATTTCTTCTTTATTGTTAACTATAATTATTCTCATTAAATACACCTCTTTATTTTAGTTATATTTTATAAACTGTTTTTCCTTCAACTATTGTTTGTTTAATATTAAATGCTTCGTCTAAAATTACAATATCTGCAAACTTTCCTTGTTCTAAACTTCCTTTTATGTTGTCTAACCCAAGTTCCCTAGCAGGATTAATAGATACTAAACTTATGGCCTGGCATATATTCATATCTGAATTATCCATAAAGTTCTTAATTCCTTTATTTAACCTTAAGATACTTCCTGCCAAGGTTCCATCTTCAAGCCTAGCAGCATTATCTTTTACAATTACCCTCTGCCCACCTAATTCAGATACTCCATCTTTTAAACAGCCTGCCCTCATAGAATCTGTTATAAGTATTATTCTTTCTTTACCTTTTATTTTTTTCAAAGTTTTAAATAGTGAGGGATGAATATGTATTCCATCCGCAATTACCTCACAATAAACATCACTATTAAACACAGCTCCTACAATTCCTGGTTTCCGATGATTTAATGGAGTCATAGCATTAAAAGTATGAGTAGCATGAGTTACTCCATGTTCTATAGCCTCCATAGCTTCTTCGTATTCAGCATTAGAATGACCTATTGAAAGTATAATATTAGTTTTTTTCTTTGTTTCTCTAATAAAGCTGAAATTCTCATCCATCTCGGGAGCTAAAGTTATTAGTTTTATAACATCAACATAGCTTTTTATAAAATCATAGTTAGGTTGAAGGATGAATTCTTCAGGTTGAGCGCCTTTATACCTCTTATTTATAAAAGGACCCTCCAAATGTGCTCCTAAAACCCTTGCACCCTTTGCTTTTACGTCCATTATGACTCTTATACTATCAAGTGCCTCATAAATTTTTTCCTTACTCATGGTCATGGTGGTTGGTAGAAACCCAGTAACACCATTTCTGACCACAGCTAGGCTAATTCCATCTATAGCTTCTCTTGTACCATCCATTACATCATATCCATCTGATCCATGAATATGCATGTCTATAAAACCAGGGGATACAAAGTTTCCTTTAGCATCAATTATCTCTTCACATTTATTCACTAACTTTTTAAAATCATCATTTTCTAAAAATTCTATGATTTTTTCATCAAATATTAATACCTTATCCTCAATTAAGGTAGTTTCCGTAATAATCTTTCCATTGATTATTGCTTTCATAGCTTCCTCCTCTAAAAATCCTGCAAAGTCTTCCACACATTTCCCAGATTTTCCTCTAAACTTTTTCTTGCTTCTATTATTGTACAATTGGTTTTAATAACAATAATAGAAACTTTAGCATCATAATCGCATTTTTCAACCACTTCATCAATAATTAAATCCTCTGCATCTGTTGCTTGCTTAACAATGTCTTTTACCCTACTTTTAAGCTTCGTATTTATTGGCTTAACACTCACCATTAAGTCCATATACGTTTTCCCCAGTTTAATCATACTAATGGTACTCAACATATTTATTACCATTTTTTGTGCAGTACCAGCTTTCATCCTTGTGGATCCTTGAATTACTTCAAGTCCAACATCAATTTCAATTGCAATATCGCAGATTTTTTTCATATCACTATTTTTTCTGCAACAAATCCCTATAGTTTTACAGCCACATCCTTTAGCAAAGTTTATAGCACTTAAAGCGTAGGGGGTATTTCCACTGGCGGAAATACCTACAAGTATATCTTTACTACTTAGATTTCTATCCAGTAAATCTTTTATTGCAAGTTCAGTATCGTCCTCAGTATATTCTAACCAACCTGCTAAAGCTTCCTTTCCCCCCGACAAAATTCCTTGCACAAGGGAATCCTCCACCCCAAAAGTAGGCGGGCATTCAGACGCATCTATAACGCCAAGTTTTCCGCTTGTTCCACTGCCAATATATAATAATCTGCCACCCATCTCTAGGCTTTCAACGATGAAATCAACAGCCTTTGCTATAATATATATTTGTTTTTCTACTTCTAAGGCTATCTTTTTATCTTCCTGATTTATTATACTTACTAGTTCAATTGTGGTTAATCCATCTAGGTTCATTGAATTTCACCTACTCTAAAATTATTTCATATTTATATCTATCACTTCTATAAATTGCATTTGTATATTCAATAGTGGAACCATCCTTTAGATATGTTGTCCTTTTAAACATTAATGCTACAGAACTTTGTTTTTGATTTAGTAAAGTAGCCTCATACCTACTTAAAATTATTGGTTCTATTGTCTGTTTAGCCTTAATTGGATCTGCTCCATATTTTTCTCTAAATATATTATATAGAGACTTACCATCTATGGTCTCTGCCGTCAGGTCTCCGAAAATGTCATTAGAGATCCACGCAGTTTCAATTGCCAGTGGCTCTCCATTGCTAATTCTTAATCTTATAATCTCAATCACCTCAGACTCTTCATTCTTGAGATTTAAAATTGTTCTTAATTGTTTTGTTGCTGGCTTAACTTTGAAAGATAGAATACTAGTATTTGACTCTAGCCCTTTCTGTTCCATTTCCTCTGTAAAACCCTTTAGCTTTGAAATCTGTTGTCTTTCCTTTGGCACTGCTACAAAGGTACCTTTACCTTGCTCTCTATAGACAATTCCTTCATTTACCAAATCCATAATTGCCTTGTTAACTGTCATCCTACTTACCCCTTGAATTTCGCAGAGCTCTCTTTCAGCTGGTATCATTTCTCCAGGTTTTAGCTCTTCATTTTCAATCATTTCTCGAATAATATTTTTAATTTGATAATATAATGGTAGGGGGTTAATTTTCGAAACCTTCTGCATTTCAATGACCTCCTGTAAGTACTCTTATAACCTACAATATATATCTGTACACCCTAAGATTTTTGTGCTAAAATATCAAATAGCCGATTATATTGTATATAATTTATATATATAAGCTTAACATATAGTTGATATGTTGTATATACCAATCTCAACAATTATGGGGGTAATAAAATGAACACTGGAATTACTGATTTTAAGGTCATAAAAGTATTTAATAACAACATCGTACTAATTTCGCAGGATAATAAAGAAAAAATTCTTTTTGAAAAAGGAATCGGTTTCGGGAAACATCTAGGTGATATTATCTCTAAGAATACAAAGATTGAAAAAGTATTTTCAATGGAGGATAAAACAAACTCCAATAACTTTAATGAACTTATAAACAGTTTAGATAAATCAATAATTGCGTTATGTGAAGAAGTGATTTATATGATATCAAAGGAACTTAAGGAAGATCTCAATGAAAAGGTACACATTTCACTTACTGATCATATAGCTTTTACCATAAAAAGACTAAAAAATGGTGAGGATATTAAAAATCCATTTTTGGTTGAAATTCAAACCTTATATCCTAGAGAATTTGAAGTAGCCCAGAAAGCAGTTACCATGATATCAGCTAGAACTAATGTTTACTTCCCAGATGACGAAGTTGGTTTCATTACTTTACACATTCACTCAGCTAGAAATGAAGGAAAATTGTCCAACACTGTAAAATATGCATTTTTATCAAACACCATAATAAATTTAATTGAGGATGAACTTAATATTCAAATCGATAAAAAGTCCTTAGATTATGCAAGGTTTATAACTCATATTCGCTTTGCAATTCAAAGGATTACAAATGGAACTCCTATTCAAAATGACCTTTTAGGCATGATAAAACAGCGGTATTCCCGAGCCTTTAAATTATCAGAAAAAATTGCTAGACTTCTTGAAAGCGAACTTAACCTAAAAGTCGTTGAGGATGAAACTGCATATCTTGCAACACATATTCAAAGATTTAAAAGTTTAGGTCACAAGTAAAATTCTTGTGACCTCTTTTTATTTTATTTTATACGAAATTATCGCATCTTTTCTGGCCTTAACAACTTTACCATCAAAACAATTTATTTCCTTAACAATTTCCATATTAGTTATTAAAATTGGTGATATTAAAGAGTATCCCTTTTCTAATACCTTGTCTCTATTTACTTTTACAATAGGATCTCCTGCCTTAACCCTGGTTCCTTCTACTGCTAATCTCTCGAAAAATTCTCCATTTAGGTTTACTGTATCAATTCCAATATGAACTAATATTTCTATACCATTCTCTAATCTAATGCAAAAAGCATGATTTGTTTTAAAAATCAGTACTAACTCTCCATCCGCCGGGGCCACGAAAATGTCTTCACTTGGTTCAATTGCAACCCCATCTCCTGCTAATTTTGTAGCAAATACCTCATCGGGTACTGAGGATAGTGTAAGCACCCTTCCTGAAACTGGGGCTATCAATTCTAAACTACTTTTTAAAAATCCAAACATATTTATACCTCCTAATGTTAAAATAATAACAAAAAAAATAAACAGACACAAGTTAAAACTTATGCCTGTTATCAGTTACACGTTTCACACAATTATAAATTCAAAAATTAAATTTGTCAATATCAAATAAAATAAATTTGTCAACATCAAATAAATAAATTTGTCAACATCAAATAAAGTAGTTGACAAAGCGCTAGAAGAAGATATAATGAAATTAAGTTAATAAGTTTAATAGTTATCAGCGTGCAACCCAGGAGGGGCAAAAGCTGAAAAGGTGTATTCCTTTTCAGCTTTTTTTATTTTGATAATAATGTAAACGTATTAACAGGTTGAGTATGGACTAAAAATGTACAATTTAGAACATATTCAAATGCAATAATTATTATTATAGGGGGTATTAATTAAAATGGCTAAACAAAACAAAGTTCTCGGATTCTTACAAAAATTAGGCAAATCACTAATGACTCCAATTGCGGCTTTGCCAGCTGCTGCTCTTATGTTAAGACTAGGTCAACCAGATGTATGGAAATTTACTGGTATTGATTGGATGGGTAATGTTGGTATTACTTGGATGGCTGCCGCTGGTGGAGCTTTATTTGATAATCTAGCACTTTTATTTGCGGTAGGTATTGCTGTAGGACTTGCAGACGAAAATAATGGTGTAGCTGGACTTGCTGGTACAATAGGCTTTTTAGTTTTAACTGCAGTTGCTAAGTCTTTTGATAAGACTATAAATATGGGCGTATTATCCGGTATTTTTGCTGGTATTATTGCTGCTAAACTTTATAATAAGTACAACGCAATTAAACTTCCAGATTTTCTTGGTTTCTTCGGTGGAAGACGTTTTGTTCCAATTGTAACTTCCTTCTGGATGGTAGTTTCTGGTGTTATTGCAGGATTTGTATGGCCTCTTATTCAAGATTGGATTAATGCCTTTGGTAATACACTTGCAGATGCAGGTCCTATAGGTGCTTTCTTCTTTGGTATATTTAATAGAGGACTAATTCCTGTAGGTTTACATCATGTTCTCAATTCCTTGTTCTGGTTCCAGTTTGGTACCTTCGAAAATGCTGCTGGAAAAGTAATTAATGGAGACTTACACAGATTCTTTGCACTAGACCCTAGTGCTGGTACTTATATGACTGGTTTCTTCCCAATAATGATGTTTGGTCTTCCAGCTGCTTGTATCGCTATGATATCTGCTGCTAAGAAAGAAAATAGAAAAGCTGTTTCAGGTATGTTACTTGGTATAGCATTTACTTCTTTCTTAACTGGTATTACTGAACCAATCGAATTCACTTTCATGTTTATAGCTCCAGTACTTTATGGAATTCACGCTCTTTTAACAGGTGTATCCTTAGCTATAACTTCTGCACTTGGCATTAAAGCAGGCTTTGGCTTCTCTGCTGGTGCAATAGATGCACTTCTTAACTGGAATATTTCAACAAAACCTTTTCTTCTTGTAATTGTTGGATTAATATTTGCAGTAATATACTATTTCGTATTTTTAGCATATATCACTAAATTTAATGTACCTACTCCTGGTAGAGAAGATGATGGGATGTTGTACGAGTCAACTTCTACTAAAAAAGGCGTTGGAACTTCAGACCTTGATGTTAAGGCTGCTGGAATTCTTGAGGCTGTGGGCACTAAGTCAAATATTACCACATTAGATGCTTGTGTTACAAGAATTAGATTAACAGTTAAAGATGGTAGTTTGATTAATCAACCAGCTTTAAAACAATTAGGTGCATCAGGAGTTATGAAGCTTGATGCTAACAACTTTCAAATAGTTGTTGGAACAATGGCGGATCCACTTGTGTCTCACATGAAAACAATAATTAAAAATAGCTAATAACAATTAAGGAGTCGTATGTACTACGACTCCTTTTTTTATCTCACTATATTTTATAGGACATTATAATATCCTTACCAGCTTCAACTTTAGTTAAATTTGTACAACTCATTTCTCTAACTAAATTCATATTAGTTATTAGAACAGGAGTTATTAAAGAATATCCTTTTTCTAATATTTTTTTTCTATCTATCCTTATTATAGGTTCCCCCGCCTTTACTCTAACTCCATCTCCAGTTAACCGTTGAAATCCTTCTCCCTTTAATTCTACAGTATCAATTCCAATATGAACTATAATAAGTATTCCACTATCTAGTTTCATACAAAAAGCATGATTTCCTTCTAATATTAATGCTAAGTTACCGTCTGCTGGGGCTAATACTATATCATCTATGGAGTCAATTGCTATTCCTTCCCCCGCCATTTTACTAGAAAAAACTTTATCCGGAACCTTGGATAACTGCATTATTTCTCCAGATAATGGAGCAAATAATTTAACCATTTTCATCCCCCCAATAATTTACTTACCTTGATATTTAATTATCCCTGCTGCAATCCCTATAATTGAGGCGCCTTCTTCTGTTATAGGAATAGGCTTATATTTATCATTTTCAGGCATTAAAACCACTGTGTTTTTATTTATATAAAGTCTCTTTAAAGTTGCACTTCCATCAATATTTACTGCCACAATATCATTATTTTGAGCTGAATAACTTTTATTTATAACAACATAATCTCCATGTTCAATGTTTGCTCCAATCATACTATCGCCTTTAACCTTTAAGATGAAGCACTCTCTCATACCTTTTAGCCAATATTCTGGCAAGAAAAAGTTGTTTTCTTGTTGCTCATTTATATATATTGGCTCCCCTGCAGCAATTTCACTGAATACTGGTAGTGCCTTTAATTCTACTTGTTTAAAAACTTGATCCCCTTTTTCATGTGGAACCACAATCTCTAAAGGATCAAAGGGATCTATATTAAATTCATGGATAGTTCTATGTTTTAAGTCATGATATTTAAACCTATCGAGGTTGAAATCTTTATTTTCTGAATTCATAATTAGTTTCTTTAAGGTATAACTCTTAAATTCTAACTTCCGACCTTTTGAAAACCATGAATTCTTCTCAGTATATTTGTCTTTATCTATTATATAAAAATTAGAGGAATAAGTTTTATCATGATTTAGTGCTATTAAAAGATCAAGTTGTATTCTGCTGTAATTTTGTGCATCCTCTACAATAATATGAGTGTACCTTTTCCTAACCTTTCCAATTAAAAACGCAACTAAATCTTCCTCATCAAGGACTCCTTTTACTTTTAGTCTCTCATTATATAACTTATAAATATTATATATACAACTTCGTTCTTTAGAAGCCTTTAAAAGCCTATAAGGACCCTTCCCTTTTTTATAACTTCTTCCCACTCGAATAACATTTTGATATTCTTCAAGGGTTGAATAATTACAGGCTTTTATCCAGGTTATCTCTTCTTCAAAAAAGTCAATATATTCATTTTTTAAAATATTTACATAAGGATTGTCCTTCTTTATATCTATAATACACTGCGTAATAATTAGACGCTTTTCTTCCACACTTACCCTTTCTACATTTACGCTTTGCAATTCCTCTTTCATTAAAAACTCCATAGTAAAAATATCTAGTTCTTTTTTCTCAGAGGCAAACAAGGTAGAGTAGCTACTATGGTTTTCTTCTAAACATTTATGGTATAAGGCTTTAACTCTGTTTAACTCATAATCATTTTTAACTACCATTAATATTTTATCTTCTACATAAAGACAATAATTGTTCATCAAATATAGTATTCTATGCAACTCTGCAGTAGTCTTATCAATGTTCCCATCACCCCTTAGGGCAGAATACTTTATAGGCTTACTGAATACTATATTCTTTTGTATTTTATTTAATTGCATAAAGAACCTCCTGTAATGCACAAATATAAATCTATTATACACTGAAGGAGGGGTTTAGGCATCTGAAATAAAATAATAATTAAAAGATGCCGTTACTATTTAATTACATTCTCAGGTCTGCCTTCTAAAAAACTATTAATATTTTCTATAGCAATATTTAAGAGTCTCCCCCTTGCCTCTTTAGAAGCCCACCCTATATGGGGAGTTATAATGCAATTTTTTGCTAAAAACAAAGGATTATTTTCTTTAGGGGGCTCTATTGAAATAACATCTAAACCTGCACCTGCTATACTATGTGCATCTAGTGCGAAGGCTAAATCCACTTCATTAATAATTGATCCCCTAGAAGTATTAATTAAATAAGAAGAACTTTTCATTAGGTTTAGCGAGTCTTTATTTATTAGGTTACGGGTTTCCTCATTTAATGGGCAATGTATTGTCACAAAATCAGATTTTGTTAAAAGTTCCTCTAAGGTTACCTGTTTAACGTTTACATTTTCCTTTTCTTTTTTACTCCTAGAATGAATCAAAATGTTCATTTCATAAGCTTCTGCTAATAAAGCAACCTTTTTCCCAATGTTGCCATAGCCTATTATACCAATATTTTTACCGCTTAACTCCATTATGGGATATTTCCAATAACAGAAGTCTTTTTTATTAAACCATTCCCCTTTCCTGGTAGAATTGCTATGGTCCCCCACTCGATTGCAAAACTCCAGTATAAAAGCGAAGACTAATTGAGCTACTGAATTAGAGGAGTAATTTGGCACATTAGTAACAACTATACCCTTTTTAATTGTAGCCTCTATATCTACAACATTATAACCTGTTGCAAGAACTCCAATATACTTTAAATTATCTAATTTATTAATAATTTCTTTAGTTAAAATTGTTTTGTTTACTAAAATAATATCTGCACCCTTAGCTCTTTCCATTATTTGTCTAGATGCAGTTCTGTCATAAATAGTTACATCTCCCAAGTCATTTAACTTTTCCCAAGATAAGTCTCCTGGATTAAGTGTATGTCCATCTAATACCACTATTTTCATAGTGTCACCTCAATCTTTATTTATTATTTATATATAT
>JACMJL010000208.1 GCA_014380625.1 Clostridiaceae bacterium | reverse complement strand
ATAACCCGAAGGTCGTAGGTTCAAGTCCTGCCTCCGCAACCAAAATTAAATATATGGCGGAATAGCTCAGCTGGCTAGAGCATTCGGTTCATACCCGAAGGGTCGTAGGTTCAAGTCCTATTTCCGCTACCAGATACTCACAGATTTTCTGTGAGTTTTTTATTTTTTGATAATTACTTCTTTATATAAATAATTATCAATAATTGTCTAATGAAAAAATGATAACCCTTCACTAAATGACAATATATTCCATATAACTTTGTTATAATATTATAAAAGTTGTTTTTAGGGAAGGGATGCTAGGATGCAATACGGGATAGAGCTTTATCCATATGAGAGAATAAATAAAACTAACAAAGGAAAGAATGAAAAAAAACATATTAGACTTAGATACGCCTTTAAGATGAGTATATATTTTTTAGCTTCATTTTTAATTAGTAGAGTATTACTAATTAATTCAACGGCACCTTTTGGCATTGCAGCTCTAATAGCCTTTTTTTCAATCAAAGAGGATAAACTGCCGCTTTTTGTGACGGGCGGAAGCCTATTAGGATATATGACATTAATAAAGAATGTGAACGAAATTCAAATTTATTTTATAGTGATAGTGTCCTTGCTTGTAATCAGGTACTTTATTAAAAAAATACCTCTTAAGAATCAACTAATTATAATGTTTTCTTTAATTTTTCTAGAAGGAATAGGTTATAATTTGTTAATTGTAAAAATTAACCTTGGAGCGTCTTTGCTTATAGCTTTTGTGCAAATACTAGTCATAGCGCCAATCTATTTTATAATTAATTATTCCATTAAATGTTTTAAGGAATATAAAACAAAGCACTTATTTAGCAACGAAGAGTTAGTAAGCATGGCTATAGGAATTTCCTTAATAATTTCAGGAACCTGGGGAATATCAATTTCAGGAATATCTTTGAGAAGTATATTAGCAATTATGTTTATCCTTGTAATTAGCTATGTCAATGGTGGCGGTGTGGGATCAGCGGCAGGAATAGCAATGGGCATAATAATAGGAATGACATCGGGAAATATGACTGTATACATTAGTATATATGGCTTGTGTGGGCTAATAATAGGTACTTTTAAAGAAACTGGTAAATGGTTTAGCGCCGTATCGTATATAGTAGCTGCTAACATCTTAGTTGCCTATTCTCAATTTAATGGTGAATTTAATCTAATTGAAGCAGTAATAAGTTGTGGGATCTTTCTAGCCATTCCAAATAAGATTTATAATGGAATGGAGTTAGAGTTTAATAAAAGTATAAAGGTAGAAAATTTAAAAGATGATTATGTTGAAAAGATAAAAAGTATCCTAATGGATAGATTAAATGATTTTTCTAGTGTATTGCTTAGTATGTCAAATATTTTATATAATTTAGCGGATAATGATAAATTGTCATTAAAAAGTAAAAGTAGCTCTTTGGTTGAAAATCTAGCTGAAAGAGTATGTAGCAATTGTGATATGAATAATATGTGTTGGAAAAGAGAAATGCATTATACATATTCAGCTTTCTTAGAATTAATGGAGAATTTTCAAGCTAATAAAAGCACTATTCCAGATGAGCTTGAACGAAAATGTATAAAGAAGAGTTTCCTTCTAAAGCATGCCGAGGAGATTATTAATAACTATATAATTAGTGAGATGTGGAGGAATAGATTAAGTGAAGGTCGGGAACTTTTGGCTACGCAGATAGGGAATATGGCAAGTTCTATTCAGGAAATAAGGTCGGAGTTTAACTCGGATATTATTTTTAACAGCGAAATTGAAAATAGAGTTAAGAATATTCTAGTTAAAAATGGTATCAGTGTTGAGGATTGCACATGCATTGACAATAAGAGACATAGGATAGTTGTTAAAATATCAATGAAGGCTTGTAACGGAAATCAAACTTGTGTAAAGGAGATGCTACCACTAGTAAATGCGGCAACTTTAAAAACTATGTGTATAAACGATGAAGGCTGTAGGATTGATATGTTAACTAAAAATTGCTTAATAACCTTTGAAGAGCTACCTAAGTATTATGTTTCAACCTTTGTAGCAAGACAGTGTAAGGATGGAGAAAATTATAATGGTGATAGCTATTTTTTTACTAAGCTTAAAGATGGTACTCATATGACCATAATTAGTGACGGCATGGGATCAGGACCGCAGGCAGGACAAGAAAGCAAGGCAGTAATAGACCTAATTGAAAGCCTAACTGAAGCGGGATTTAGTAAAATTACTGCTATAAATACCGCAAATTCAATTATGACATTAAAGTTCTCAGAAAACGAGAAGTTTTCTACCGTGGATTTAAGTAGTATTGATCTTTATACTGGTGAAATAGAATTTATGAAAGTTGGAGCTGTTGCAAGTTTCATTAAAAGTGGTAATAAAGTAGTTTCTATTAATTCGAAAACATTGCCGATTGGAATACTTGATAAAGTGGATGTGGAAATAAATAAAAAAAGAGTAAAGAATGGTGATTTGATAATAATGATGAGTGATGGGATATCGGATAGTAAAAGTATTGGTCAGTCAGAGTGGCTTTTTCAATACATAAAGGATTTTGAAAATAGTAACCCAAAAGCTATGGCAGAGGGGCTTATAGAAAAATCTAAAGAATTAGGTGGTAAAGTTAAAGATGATATGACTGTGTTGGTATCAAAGGTATTTAGCTTACGTTGATATGAAAATGAAATAAATAACTATGGGAAGGCAGATCATTAAGATCTGCCTTCATTAAATTAAGCCTAGGAGGTTTTTTATCCGCTTTTATTGGAGATAATAAAAAATAGATAGTAAACTATTAGTTATATTTATTCAATATTTTTGGTGCGAGATACCAATTTAAAAAAATTTTTATAAGAAAGTTGAATTTTAAAATTTTGTGGTATAATAGATTATTGTTAATATTAATTAGGAAGTGTAGTTAATGATTCAAAAAGTTCTTAATACAATAGAGAAGAATTCAATGTTTAATAAAGGGGATAGGGTAATTGTGGCCGTATCTGGAGGTCCAGATTCTATGTCCCTTCTTCATTTACTAAATCAACTAAGCAAACAATTAGAAATTAGTTTAATTGTAGCTCATGTTAATCATTGTTTAAGAGGGTTAGAGGCAGATAAAGATCAAGAATTTGTTCATAATTTCTGCGAGGATTTTAAAATTGAATGTTATAGCAAAAGAATAGATATTAATAAAATTGCTAAAGCAAATAATGTTTCTAGTGAAACAGCAGGTAGAGATGCAAGGTATGGGTATTTTATTGAATTAAAAGATAAGTATAAAGTAAATAAAATTGCATTAGCCCATAATGCTAACGATCAAGCAGAAACAGTGCTTATGAGAATTATTAGAGGGACTGGATTAGAAGGCTTAGTTGGTATCAAACCTGTAAGAGAGGAAACCTACGTAAGGCCTTTACTCAATATTACAAGACCTGAGATTGAAGAATATTGTGTCACAAATAACATTAATGCAAGGCTAGATAAAACAAATTTAGAAAATATCTACACTAGAAATAAAATCCGTCTTGAACTAATTCCTTATTTAGAAAAGAATTTTAATCAGGATATAGTTAATGGGCTAATTAAGTTAGGTGATATTGCTAAAAAAGATAATGATTTTATAGAAAAACATGTTGATTTTAGTTATAAAAAGTATTGTCATAGAAAACAAGGAAAGGTTATAATAAAGAGTGAAGCCTTTAAAGAGCATGAGTCAGTTTTATCAAGACTAATTAGGAGAACTTTCCAGGAGGTAAATGGGAACCTATATAATTTTGAAAAGGTCCACATATATGATATAATAAGTATTCAAAAACAAGGGACAGGAAAAGTGATAACACTTCCAAGTGCTGTTAACGCTATTAATGAGTATGGAGACATAATTATTACAAAAGAGGAGAACTCTTCTGAGATAGAGAAATATGAAACTTTTCTGCATATAAATGAAGAAAATAGAATACAACATATTGGTATGAATATTACTCTAAAACTTTTACATAGTGAGAAGAAAATAAATTTTACGGACAAACCTAATATTAGAAACTTTGATTTTGATAAGGTTACAGGTGATATTATAGTTAGAAATAGAAAAGATGGAGATAAATTTAGTCCATTTGGGATGAAGGGTACAAAAAAACTTAAAGATCTCTTTATTGATTTGAAAGTAAAAAAAAGTGAAAGAAGCAAAATACCTTTGATTTGTTTCGGAGAAGATATTGCTTGGATTGTAGGTTATAGAGTTAGTGAAAAATTTAAGATTACGAGCGATACAAAAAATATCTTACAGATAAAATTAGAAAGTGAGTGTTCAGAGTGAAAAATGATATTAAAGAAGTGCTATTAACTGAAAGTGATTTAAAAAGTAAAATTTCACAACTTGGTAAAATAATAAGTAAAGACTATGAAGGGAGGGATTTAGTTTTAATAGGTGTCTTAAAAGGGTCAGTGATGTTTATGTCAGATCTAATGAAGGAAATTGAAATACCATGCAGTATGGATTTCATGGCAGTTTCCAGTTATGGGAATTCCACGAAGTCAACAGGTGTGGTTAGAATATTAAAAGATCTTGATTTTGAAATTGAAGGTAAGGATGTATTGATAGTGGAAGATATAATAGATACTGGTGTAACGCTTAAATATTTAGTAGAGTATTTAAAGGCAAGAAAACCTAATAGTTTAGAAGTATGCTGCCTTTTAAATAAACAAGAGCGAAGAAAAGCAGATATCAGTGCAAAATATCTTGGGTTTGAAGTTCCAGATTTTTTCTTAGTTGGGTATGGATTAGATTATGCTGAGAAGTATAGAAACTTACCGTTTATAGGTATACTAAAGGAAGAAATATATAGTTAATCAAATTAGTATTATTGTAATAAAATTGACCTTGTGATAAAATTTTATAATATCAAAGAAAAGAGAGGGGGGCCCGATATGAAGAAAATTTCTAGTTCGATGGCCTGGATTATTATATTAGTTATGGTAGTAATTATTGCGCTCATGTTAGGTCAAGGAACCAAAAGTGGTAAAGCTATTACTTTTAATGTGTTTCAAAATGAATGGGTAGCTAATAATATTAAAAGTTTTGAAGTGAAAGAAGACAATATGACTGTAACTGGCACCTTTGTAAAAGATGGTAGCACATATGAAACAGTTGTTCCTTTTGAAAGATTGAATCAGTTTATATCAGAAAATAAAAACCCTAAGGTAGTAGAGAGTTACAATGCTCCTGCTAAAACTCCATGGTGGTTAAGTATAATGCCAACTGTAATTCTTGTATTGATGTTGGGAGCTTTCTGGTTCATATTCATGCAACAGTCTCAAGGTGGAAATAGAGGTGTGATGAATTTTGGTAAAAGTAAAGCTAAAATGGTTACGCCGGATAAAAAGAAAGTGTCCTTTGATGATGTTGCAGGTGCAGATGAGGAAAAGGCAGAGTTAGTAGAAATAGTAGATTTCTTAAAACAACCGAAAAGATACTTGGAAATGGGAGCAAGAATACCAAAAGGAGTGCTACTTGTTGGACCTCCAGGAACCGGAAAAACTCTGCTTGCTAGAGCAGTAGCTGGTGAAGCGGGTGTTCCATTCTTTAGTATCTCAGGATCAGATTTCGTTGAAATGTTTGTTGGAGTTGGTGCGTCAAGAGTTAGAGATTTGTTTGAACAGGCAAAGAAAAATGCGCCTTGTATAATTTTTATCGATGAAATAGATGCGGTTGGTAGACAAAGAGGAGCAGGTCTTGGTGGTGGCCATGATGAGAGAGAACAAACTTTGAATCAATTGCTTGTTGAAATGGATGGCTTCGGAATTAATGAAGGCATTATAATGATTGCTGCAACAAATAGACCTGACATATTAGATCATGCATTACTTAGACCAGGTCGTTTTGATAGACAGATAATGGTGGGAATTCCAGATGCTAAAGGAAGAACAGAAATATTAATGGTTCATTCAAAAAATAAACCTTTAAATGAAGAAGTCAGATTAGATGTACTAGCAAAGATGACTACTGGATTTACTGGAGCAGACCTTGAGAATTTGACCAATGAGGCTGCACTTTTAGCGGTTAGACATGATAAAAAGGCTATAAGCATGGAAGAACTTGAAGAAGCAATTAATAGAGTACTTATGGGACCTGAAAAGAAGAGTAGAGTTAAAAGTGAAAAAGATAGAAAGTTAACAGCCTTCCATGAAGCCGGTCATGCAGTTGTTATGAGGCTTTTGCCTAATGCAGATCCAGTTCATCAAATCAGCATTATAGGAAGAGGAATGGCTGGAGGTTATACAATGCATCTACCTACTGAGGATAGAAGCGGCTATTCTAAATCTGGATTTGAAGATGAAATGGTGAGCCTTCTTGGTGGAAGAGTTGCTGAGAAGCTAGTTCTTGGAGATATTAGTACAGGTGCAAAAAATGATATTGATAGAGCTAGTAAGATAGCAAGAGCTATGGTAATGGAATACGGAATGACTGATGAATTAGGACCGATATCTTATGGTGCTGATCAAGATGAAGTATTCCTTGGAAGAGATTTAGGCAGAAGCAGAAACTTCAGTGAAGAAGTTGGTGCTAAGATAGATATTGAAGTTAGAAAACTCATAGATACTGCTTATAACAAAGCTTTACAGTTATTAAGTGATAATAGACATAAGTTAGATGCCGTGGCTGAAGCTTTACTTGAAAAAGAAAAGCTAGAAGCTGCTGAATTTGAAACAATATTTCAAAATGCGTAATTAATTATCGAAGAGAGAAGAGATGGCTATATGATATTTGAATTGAAGCCTGGCATTAGTGCTTTAATAGAGACTGTTGTAATGGAGAATGATTCTGCTGTAAAGCATGCTTCAGGAACATTAGATGTATATGCAACGCCTGCTATGATCGCCCTAATGGAAAACGCAGCAAAAAGCTGTGTAGGACTTCATCTGCCTTCACAATATACTACTGTGGGCATTGAAGTGAATATTAAGCATATTAAGGCAACAGCTATAGGCAGTAAAGTTAAATGCGAGGCCATTTTACAGGAAGTAAAGGATAAAAAACTATTTTTCAAGGTAATTGCTTGGGACGAAAAGGGAAAAATTGGTGAAGGTATTCATGTAAGATATATCGTGGAATCAGAAGACTTTATGAAAAAGCTATATAATTAAATTAAAACAGGAATCAATTAGTATTAACGTGCTAATTGGTATCCTGTTAATTTTATATAAGGGGGAGCAAAATTGAGAAGTGATATTGATATAGCTCAAAAAGCTAAAATGGAAAAAATTATAGACATTGCTAAAAAGATTGGGTTAGGTGAGGATGAAATTGATTTATATGGTAAGTATAAATGTAAAATTTCATTAGAGGTCCTAGATAAAAATAAAGATAAAAAAGATGGAAAGTTAATATTAGTAACTGCAATAAATCCCACCCCTGCTGGTGAAGGAAAGTCTACAGTAACTGTAGGTCTTGGGCAAGCTTTATGTAAAAAAGATAAAAATGCTATAATAGCATTAAGAGAACCTTCTTTAGGACCAGTTTTTGGTGTCAAGGGTGGAGCAGCTGGGGGTGGATACTCTCAAGTTGTACCAATGGATGATATTAATCTGCATTTTACTGGAGATATGCATGCCATAACAACAGCGAATAATCTACTTGCTGCTGCAATAGATAATCATGTACATCAAGGAAATATATTAAATATTGATGTTAGAAGAATAATTTTCAAAAGAGTAATGGATATGAATGACAGAGCGCTTAGAGATGTTGTTGTTGGTATGGGTGGTAAACTAAATGGATTCTTAAGAGAAGATGGTTTTATGATAACTGTAGCCTCAGAGGTTATGGCAATATTGTGTCTATCCACTAGTCTTATGGATCTAAAAGAAAGAATGGGAAATATATTAATCGGATATAATTTACAGAATGGCCCTGTTTATTGTAAGGATTTAAAGGTTAATGGCGCCATGGCACTATTAATGAAGGATGCAATAAAGCCCAATTTGGTTCAAACCTTAGAAAATACTCCAGCAATAATTCATGGAGGACCTTTTGCTAATATAGCGCATGGTTGTAATAGTATTCTTGCTACGAAGATTGCACTAAAATTAGGTGATTATGTTGTTACAGAAGCTGGATTTGGAGCAGATTTAGGAGCAGAAAAGTTTTTTGATATTAAGTGTAGATATGGTGAATTGTCTCCAGCATGTGTAGTAATAGTAGCTACAATTAGAGCTTTAAAACATCATGGTGGAGCAAAGAAAGAAGACCTTATCATCCCTAATATAGAAACCTTATCAAAAGGAATAGTAAATCTAGAAAAACAAATAGAAAATATTAAGAAATATGGCGTGCCTGTGGTAGTTGCTATAAATAGATTTACATCAGATGGTAATGATGAAGTAAGTTTCATTGAAGACTTCTGTAATGCAAGAGGAGTAAAGGTGGCACTTACTGAAGTATGGGAAAAAGGTGGTGAAGGTGGCTTAGAACTAGCTACTAAGGTGCTTGAAACTATAGAGAATGAAAAGACTAAATTTAAATGCATATATGACATACAGGACTCAATTGAAGAAAAAATTAATAAAATAGCAACTGAAATTTATGGAGCAGGTGGAGTTAAGTACTCTACAGTAGCAGAAAAACAAATAGCTGAAATAATTAAGCTAGGTCATGATAAATTGCCGATTTGTATTGCAAAGACTCAATACTCATTATCTGACAATCCTTCTCTTCTAGGTAGACCAAGTGGATTTGAAGTAGTTGTAAAAGAGGTTAGGCTTTCAAATGGTGCAGGATTTATTGTGGTTTTAACTGGAGATATAATGACTATGCCTGGTCTTCCAAAGGTTCCAGCAGCTGAGAAAATGGATATATTAGAGGATGGAACCATTCTGGGGCTATTCTAAAAAAGATATTGACAAAAATATATCTAATGCTACAATTAAGTTGTTAAATTTGTACATTAATTAATATTAAATAGCAGCTTAGTGCTGCTTTTATAGTTTATAAGGAGTGTTTTATTGTGATCTTAGTATCAGATGTAGGGAATACAAATATTGTTTTAGGAATCTATGATGAAAAAAACTTAATAGCGGAGTGGAGATTATCAACAGATCCTATAAGAACAGCTGATGAATTTGGTATTCAGGTTTTTCAATTGTTTTTTCAAAGTAAAATAGATCCTCAAGAGATAGAAGGAGTAATTATTTCATCTGTTGTTCCTAATATAATGTATTCACTTGAACATATGATAAGAAAATATTTTGATGTTTCACCTATAATAATTGGACCAGGGGTTAAAACAGGGATTAATATTAAATATGATAATCCAAAAGAAGTTGGTGCAGATAGAATTGTAAATGCAGTTGCTGCACATGATATATATAAAAGACCTTTGATAATTATAGACTTTGGAACTGCAACTACATTTTGTGCGGTGACTAAAAATGGAGACTACTTGGGAGGGACAATTTGTCCAGGACTTAGAATAGCTTCGGAAGCCTTATTTCAAAAGGCAGCAAAGCTTCCAAGAATTGAACTTATAAAACCGGAAACTATTATCTGTAAAAATACAGTTACCAGTATGCAATCAGGAATTATCAACGGATATATAGGTCAAGTAGAATATTTGGTTAAAAAAATGAAAAAGGAAATGATGGAAAGAGGTGAAAGTGAGCCCTTTGTTGTTGCAACAGGTGGACTTGCTACATTAATTGCCGGAGAGTCTGCTAGTGTGGATTTAATAAATAGAAACCTAACCCTGGAAGGACTAAGAATTATTTACGAAAAGAATAAGGAGTAGAATTTTTAATGAAAATATCAAATTTAGAGTTTGAAAATAATGTGTTTCTTGCACCTATGGCAGGAGTAACAGATTTGCCTTTTAGAGTAATTTGTAAGGAACTGGGCTGTGGGTTAGTATATTCTGAGATGGTAAGTGCTAGGGCTTTATGTTATAAAAGTGAAAAAACCATAGAAATGCTGACCATTTCAAAGTTGGAGTCGCCCATAGCAGTTCAAATCTTTGGGAATGACCCTTTAAGTATGGCAAAATGTTGTGAATATTTTAATGATAGAGAAGATATAAGCATCATTGATATAAATATGGGTTGTCCAGTGCCTAAAATTGTTAGGAATGGCGAGGGCTGTGCATTAATGAAAGCTCCGGCCCTTGCAGCTGAAATTGTCAGGGAAGTAAAAAAAGCAACTTCAAAACCCGTTACAGTTAAATTTCGAAAAGGATTTGATGAATACCATATAAATGCAGTGGAGTTTGCAAAAACTATTGAGGCAGCAGGTGCAGACGCTATTGCAGTACATGGAAGAACAAGAGAACAAATGTATGATGGTAAAGCTGATTGGGATATAATTAGACAAGTGAAGGAAGCTGTTAGGATACCTGTTATAGGCAATGGAGATGTTACTTCTGTGGAGGATGCAAGAAATATAACAGAAATAACTAATTGTGATGCCATAATGATAGCTAGGGGTTCGCAAGGCAACCCATGGCTGTTTAGGCAAATAAAGCAGGCATTGTCAAATCAAAAAATTGACTTTCCAACTGAGGAAGAAAAAATGGATTTATGTATATATCATTATAGAAGAGCTATAGAATGCTTTGGAGAATTTAAGGCTGTTAGAGAAATGCGGAAACATATAGGCTGGTATGTTAAGGGTATGAAAAACTCAACGGATTTAAAAAATATAATCAACTATGTGAATGAAAGTCAAAAGGCCATAGAAATTTTATTGGAATATAAGATTAGGTTATAATCTGATCTTTCCAGAATAGAATAATTGTATAAATCTCAACAGAACAAATGTTTAGATGTGAATTATTGACAATATAATCTCTCTGATTTATAATAACTTAAATGATTACTCAGTAAAACAATTCTTTTGACGTTGATCAATATAGGTAAGGCAGGTATAAACTGAAATATTGAATATATTTAAAGGGGAGAACACAATGAGTGAAGTAAAAAAACATATAATGACTTATGAAGGGTTAAAAAAGCTAGAGGATGAATTAGAATTTCTTAAAACGGTTAAGAGAAAGGATATTACTGAGAAGATAAAGGTTGCACTTTCTTTTGGTGATTTAAGTGAAAATGCTGAATACGATGAAGCCAAAAATGACCAAGCATTTGTAGAAGGAAGGATAATTCAACTAGAAAATATGTTAAGGAATGCGTCAATTGTTGACGAGAGTGAAATAAAAACAGACGTGGTTAGTATTGGAGCAAAGGTTAGAATTAAGGATTTAGATTTTGATCCTGATTTAGATTTTGAAGAAGAGATGGAGTTATTTATTGTAGGGTCAGTTGAGGCAGATCCACTTGAAAATAAAATTTCCAATGAATCCCCTATTGGAAGTGGTCTAATGGGAAAAAGAGTTGGAGAGTCTTCAGATATACCAGTTCCGGATGGAATTAAGAAATATGAAATTATAGGAATTAGACGAGATTAAATGGAGGTATTTTAAACATGGCAAATGAGGAACTAAATATTAAGCAATTAGAAGCAAAGTTTAATGAACAGGCATTGCTAAGAAGACGAAAGTTAGCTGATTTACAGGAAGCTGGAAAGGACCCCTTTGATGTATATAAAGTAACTAGAACACATACTTCAGATCAGGTAAAGGAAAATTTTGAAGAACTTGAAGGTAAGGATGTTACTGTTGCTGGAAGATTGATGTCAAAGAGAGTTCAAGGAAAGGCTGGATTTTCTGATGTACATGATAGATTTGGTAAGATGCAATTATATATTAAAATAGATGATGTTGGTGAAGAAAAGATAAAAGAGTATAAGTCTTTTGATATCGGTGACTTTGTTTCTATAACTGGAATGGTTTTTAAAACAAAGACAGGTGAAGTGTCAGTACACATCAAGGATTTTCAACTACTTGCTAAGTCACTAAAGCCACTTCCAGAAAAATGGCATGGACTTAAAGACCCCGATTTAAAATATAGACAAAGAGAAGTAGATCTTATAATGAATCAAACAGTAAGAGAAACTTTCTTAAAAAGAACTGCAATAGTTAGTGGTATAAGAGCTTTTCTTGATAAAAGAGGATATTTAGAAGTTGAGACTCCTATTCTTTCCCCTATAGCAGGAGGAGCTGCAGCTAGACCCTTTAATACTCATCATAATTCTCTTGATATTAACATGTATTTAAGAATAGCTACAGAGCTATACTTAAAGAGGTTAATTGTTGGTGGTTTTGAAAAAGTATATGATATGGGTAAAAACTTCAGAAATGAAGGAATAGATGTTAGGCACAATCCTGAATTTACTATGATAGAACTTTATGAAGCTTATGCTGATTATAATGATATGATGGAAATAACAGAAAATTTAGTTTCTGAATTATGTCAGAAGGTAAACGGAACTACAAAGGTTTCTTACCAAGGTACAGAAATAGAATTTGCACCTCCTTGGAGAAGGATAACTATGGTAGATGCAGTAAAAGAATATGCGGGTATTGATTTTAATACCATTAAAACTGATGAAGAAGCAAGAGCTATAGCTGAGGAAAAGCATCTAAAATTCAAAAAGGATTTAAATAATTGTTCTAAGGCTGATATTTTAAATTCATTATTTGAAGAATTTGCAGAAGAACATATGATTCAACCTACCTTTGTTTGTGATTATCCTACGGAAATATCACCGCTTACAAAAAAGAAAAGGGGAAATCCTGAATATACTGAAAGATTTGAAGGCTTCGTGTTTGGGAGAGAGATATGTAATGCTTATTCCGAATTAAATGACCCAATAGTTCAAAGAGAAAGATTTATGCAACAATTGAAGGAAAGAGATCTTGGGGACGATGAAGCATATATGATTGATGAAGAATTTTTGAATGCCCTTGAGATAGGTATGCCTCCAACAGGTGGACTTGGTATAGGAATAGATAGAATAGTAATGTTTTTAACTGACGCTGCATCTATAAGAGATGTACTGTTATTCCCAACAATGAAACCATTAGCTTAAAATATAGGAGTTCGGTATTTTTACCGAACTCCTTATATTTTTGAGAAAAAACGCTTGACAATAATTATTTCTTTGATATAATCTTTAATATAGTCGTTCCGAGATAGCTCAGTCGGTAGAGCATTCGGCTGTTAACCGAAGTGTCCAGGGTTCGAGCCCCTGTCTTGGAGCCATTTTTTATTTTTTGAACAAGATTTAATTGAATATAACATGATGAAAGAGAAGAGTATTAATATTATCACTTTAGAGAGATTGTGGATGGTGTAAACAATCGTGAGTTATTAAGAAAGGTACTTTTGAGTGTATTAAAAAGAGAGTTGGGCACATGTCAAAAAGGGTGGAACCGCGGAAGTAAATTTCGTCCCTTATTGTATGGGCTTTTTTTATATAAAAAAATAGGAGGTATTAATATGAAATTTGAAAAAACAATGGATAAGGTAACAGCGCTTGCTAAGAATAGAGGCTATGTTTTCTCCGGCTCAGAAATCTATGGTGGTTTAGCTAATGCTTGGGATTATGGTCCGCTAGGAGTAGAGTTTAAAAATAATGTTAAAAAGGCTTGGTGGAAAAAATTCGTACAAGAAAGTCCATACAATGTGGGAGTAGACTGTGCCATCCTTATGAATAGTGAGGTTTGGGTTGCATCAGGTCATATCGGAGGATTTGCAGATCCACTTATGGATTGTAAAGAATGTAAGTCAAGATTTAGAGCAGATAAATTAGTAGAAGATTATATGACAGCCCAAGGTGAAGAAGTTGTAAGTGCAGATGGCTGGAGTAATGAAGAACTAAAAAAGTATATTGAAGACAATGATATAGTTTGTCCGAAATGTGGTAAGAAAAATTATACAGATATTAGAAAGTTTAATTTAATGTTTAAAACCTTTATGGGTGTAACTGAGGATGCAAAAAACGAAGTATATTTAAGGCCAGAAACAGCACAGGGTATATTTGTTAATTTTAAAAATGTTCAGAGAACATCTAGAAAGAAAGTACCTTTTGGAATTGGACAGATTGGTAAGTCTTTTAGAAATGAGATTACACCTGGTAATTTCATATTTAGAACTAGGGAATTTGAACAAATGGAATTGGAATTTTTCTGTGTTCCAGGTACAGATATAGAATGGTTTAATTACTGGAAGAATTATTGTTTTGAATTTCTAATGAAGTTAGGAATGGAGAAGGACTCCCTTAGAATGAGAGATCATGCTGCAGAAGAACTGTCTTTCTACAGTAATGCTACTTCTGATATAGAGTTTAAATTCCCCTTTGGATGGGGCGAGTTATGGGGTATTGCAGATAGAACAGATTACGACCTTAAGAAACATTCAGAACATTCTGGCCAAGATTTAAGTTATCTTGATCCCATTACTAATGAAAGATTTGTTCCATACTGTATTGAGCCTTCTTTAGGAGCTGATAGAGTAGTTCTCGCTTTTTTATGTGATGCTTATGATGAAGAAGAGATAGCAGAAGGAGATGTAAGAACAGTCCTTCATTTACATCCAGCCTTAGCACCTTTTAAGGCTGCTATATTACCTTTAACAAAGAAACTATCAGTAAAGTCAAATGAAGTTTATGATTTACTTAGAAAAGATTTTAATGTAGATTATGATGAGACTGGAAGTATCGGAAAGAGATATAGAAGAGAAGATGAAATTGGAACTCCATATTGTATAACTATAGATTTTGATACTTTAGAGGATAATACTGTTACAGTTAGAGATCGTGACACTATGGCACAAGTGAGAATTAACATTAATGACCTTAAAAAATTCATAGAAGATAAGTTAGAATTTTAGGAATGTGAAATAAAATAACCTCACTTTGGTGGGGTTATTTTTATTTTTACTTAATAATGATATAATTATTAAAATAATAATTTCTGGAGGGTATTCTATGAAAAAGAATTTTAAAGAATTTAAAGAATTTATTAACAATAAAAATACGGCTGTACTAGGAATAGGTATCAGCAATATTCCTTTAATAAGATATTTAGTAACTTTGGGAGCGAAGGTTAGCGCCTTCGATAAAAAAAATGAAGAAGAATTAGGGGAAGTAGCACAAGAATTTAAAGCAATAGGTGTAACATTAGTATTAGGGCCAGACTATATGGAAAAACTTCATGGTTTTCAGGTTATTTTTAAAACCCCCTCAATGAGAATAGATATACCTGCTCTAGTAAAAGAAAAGGAAGCTGGAGCAATAATAACTTCTGAAATGGAGGAATTCGTTAAATATTGTCCTGCTAAGATATTCGGAGTAACAGGTAGTGACGGCAAAACCACTACCACCACATTAATTTATAAAATGTTATTACAAGAAGGGTTCAAGACTTGGGTAGGTGGAAATATAGGAACTCCATTATTTACTCAGATTGAAGAAATAAAACCAGATGATATGGTGGTGATTGAATTATCAAGTTTTCAGCTTATGACAATGAGGGTTTCACCTGAAGTTGCTGTGGTGACAAACTTAAGCCCAAATCATTTAGATATGCATAACGGAATGGAAGAATATATTGATTCAAAGAAAAATATTTTTAAGTTTCAAGGCAAAGAAGACACAATTATATTAAATAGAGACAATATAATTACAAATTCCATGGCTTCTGAAATAAAGTCAAATCTATTAAATTTTAGTGTGCTAGATGAAATTAAACTTGGTGCATACTATAAAGAGCGTAAACTTTATATAAACAATAAAGAAGTATGCACTAAAGATGAAGTTAAAATAAAAGGAATGCATAATGTAGAAAATTTGTTAGCTGCCTTTTGTGCAGTTAACAAGGATGTTTCTATAAGTTCAATGAGAGCTGTGGCAATTACTTTTAGCGGGGTAGAACATAGATGTGAATTTGTAAGAGAAGTGGATGAAATTAATTTTTATAATGATTCAATAGGAACAAGTCCAACTAGAACTTTAGCCAGCATGAACGCTTTTGAACAACCAGTAATATTGATGGCAGGTGGGTATGATAAAAATATACCCTTTGAAGTACTTGCTGAACAAGGATATTCTAAAATCAAGATTCTGATTTTAATGGGAGCAACTAAATTTAAAATTAAAGCAGTGTTTGATGAGTTGGCAAAGAGAAGTGGTAAGGTGGTTCCTATAGTTATTGTTGAATCCCTTGAAGATGCTGTTATTAAAGCTAGAGAATTAGCAGTGTCAGGAGATATTGTAATTCTTTCCCCTGCTTGTGCTAGTTTTGATGCATATCCTAACTTTGAAGTTAAAGGTAATAGATATAAAGAGATAGTAAATTCGCTATAGAATTACCTTGATAGAGACTCTCCGTGACCGACCTTTTTTGAAAGGTCTGTCACGACTTGCTAGCTTTGCTGATGTAGTATTTATTCGACAAATGCTATTTACCAATGGGTGTAAGACATAGTGACGCCGGAAATGTCGAACAAGTAATCTTAGCAGGATAATTGACAGAGACTCAGCGGGACCGACTTCTTTTGAGGAAGTCCGTCCCGACCTGCTAGCTTTGCTGATTAAGTATTTTTAACATACACATTACCTAGTGTATCAGTATGTGAATATTAGAGAAAAACATAAAACTAATGAGGATTAATCTACATTATGTAATATATTGACGAAATATAGATTAATATGTCTTGTTTAATATGTTATTCTATAGAGGCACCTTAGGTAACAACTTCGGAGCTCACAACAAAAGTTTTGAAGAAGTATTGACAACAAACTTTTATAGTGATATTATATAAAAGCTGTCACAAGATAGCAAACAAAAACAAGTAACTTGGTCTTTGAAAATTAAACAGAGGAAAATAAATATAAACCAGCAATTCTAGCTGAAATTTTAAATTTCAGTTAAATAAGTAAATGTCACAATTTACTT
>JACMJL010000207.1 GCA_014380625.1 Clostridiaceae bacterium | reverse complement strand
CAACCTGATCCACTGCTATGCCTACCAATTCTTCCTGCATCTCTAAAATTATAATATTATTTTGCTCGGCATCACTTTTATCTACATCTAAAATCAAGTTTATATCTAATAAGGAAATAACATTTCCTCTTAAATTAATTAACCCTTTAATATGCTCTTTAGATTTAGGTACTTTTGTAATTACCATCATATCATTTATACTTTGAACTTTTGAAGTTTCTACAGCAAATTGTTCGTCGTTAAGTTTAAATACGACTACCTGCATGATATCTCCCCCTTATCCAATTGCTTTTTTAATAGCTTCTAATACTCTATCGGCTTGAAATGGTTTAACAATAAAATCTCTTGCTCCAGCTCTAATAGCGTCCATTACCATAGTTTGTTGTCCCATAGCACTACACATAATAACCTTTGCTGTTGGATCAAATTCTTTTATTGCTTTCACAGCTTGTATTCCATCCATATCTGGCATTGTTATATCCATTGTAACAATATCTGGTTTATCCTTTTTATAAAGCTCTACAGCTTTTATTCCATTACTAGCTTCACCAATAACCTCAAATCCATTTTTCTCAAGTATATCCTTTATCATCATTCTCATAAAAGCTGCGTCATCCACAATTAAAACTCTAGTCATATTATAATACCTCCATTTATTTTACACCTAATATATTTAGTATCTTTTCAAGAGATCCAGGCATTGGAATATAGTAAAAGTGGCCTCCAAGCCTTTCAGCATTATCACCCTGTTTAAACTCAGTTTCTATATCTAAAACATAATCATCATATTGTCCTGACTCAATAAAAGTTGTTGAAAGTATAGCTCCCAACATATCAGTGGCAACAGCTGGAACCGATGGCATGATGGCCAAATTAGTTAATGTGGAAATTGCATTTAGATATGATCCTGAAATAATATTTCCAATTTCACATAATACAGAATTCCCCATATCACTAATTTGTTCATTATTTTCTCCTGTTAAATCTTTTATTATTCCTAGTGCTGTGTCTTTTTCAAACACAAATAATATATTTCCAGGGGTATCCCCTAAAACTCTAACAATAATTCCTACTACTAAGTCCTCTCCGCCAATTCTTGAGAATATATCACGGAAAGGAACTATATTAATTGATGGGAGCGTCATATCGATTTTCCTATTAAGAAGTTGTGACAGTGCAGTTGCTGAATTACCTGCACCGATATTACCTACTTCTCTTAAGGCATCCATTTGAAGTGGATTAAAATTATTATAACTCATAAATATCTCCTCTCTAAATTAAAGCTGCGACATCTAATATCAATGTAACCAACCCATCTCCTAAAATAGTAGCGCCAATATATTCTTTTAGGTTCTTTAATGTTTTACCCAGAGCCTTAATTACTATTTCTTGCTGTCCAAGTAAAGAATCCACTAAGAGACCTACAGTAGCTTCACCAACTTTTACTATTACTATATAATACTTTTTTGTTCCTGAACTCTTTAGAGATAACTTTTCATTAAGTCGAATCAGGGGTATTACATTTCCGTTATAAATAATTACTTCTTTATTATTTGTCTTCTTGACTTTATCTTCCTTGTATTCTATTACTCTGTCAATATACCCTAAAGAAATTGCCATGGTTTCATCCCCTACTGTAACAAGTAAGGCTTGAATGATTTGTAGAGTTAGTGGCAATCTAATTATAAATGCAGAGCCTTTACCCATATCACTGATAACGTCTACCGTTCCACCAAGGCTTGCAATTTTAGTTTTAACTACATCCATTCCAACCCCTCTACCCGAAATGTCTGTAACTTTCTCAACTGTACTAAAGCCTTGAGCAAATATTAGGTTTCTAATATCTGCATCTGACATACCATCAGTATTAATTCCAATTTTTTCAGCCTTTGCTTTAACTCTGTCAACATTTATTCCTGCGCCATCATCTTCTACTCTGATAATTGCTTTAGTACCTTCCTGATAGGCTATTAATTTTATTTTACCCACTGGATCTTTTCCATTTGCAATTCTTGTTTCAGAGGATTCAATTCCATGATCTGCTGCATTTCTTATTAAGTGTAGCAAAGGTTCTCCTATTTCGTCAATTACTGTTCTATCAAGTTCAGTATCTGCTCCTTGAATTATTAATTCCATTTCTTTACCTAGTTCAAGGGATAAATCCCTAACTAAACGAGGAAATCTGTTAAATACTGAATCTACAGGCAACATTCTTATCTTCATAACCAAATCCTGTAAATCAGATGTAGTTCTACCAACCTGTTCAAGAGTTTCTGTTAAATCAGTTATCTTATTATGATTACTTATCTGTTCTAATCTTGTCCTATGAATTACTAATTCCGATACCATGTTCATAAACTTATCTAATCTGTCTAATTCAACTCTAACAGATTGATGTGCTTTTTTATGCAGAGGAGTTTCTTTGTTACCTGAGCCATCAACTTTATCCCTCTTATCCACTACATTTTTAGAAACCTTTGGTTGAATAACTTCTGGTTTGACATAAGTTTCAACTGGTCTGAGGATTTCAACTTTAGCTTCAGTTACAATAACTTCTGTTACCTCTGAAACACCCATTAATGCTTTTTGGACTTCTCCGGCTTCTCTTATAGTAACAAATACTAAGGATATTTGATAATCAAAATCCTCATTTTCAATATCCTCAGTACTAGGTATAGATTTAATTATCTCACCCCAATCTTCAAGGGTCTTAAATATTAAAAAGGCTCTTGCAGATTTAAGTAAGGTATTTTCACTGAGATTGATTATAACTTCAAATGAGTTATAGCCTTTCTCTTTAGCTTGCTTTATAACATTAATATCATACTCATTTAACGCAATATTATTAACTTCTACATCTTCTGCAATTTCTTCTTCCACTACTACTTCTACTTTTTTTGTAGCAGTCTGTTTTTTAGCTACAGCCTTTTTCTTTTGTTCAACTTGTTTACCGCCTTCTGATAACCCTTCTAAGGCTAAAATAAGTTCATGTATAGGAATTTGCACATCTGAATCCTCAGAAATATTGTTAACCATTTGTTCAAGCGCATCAAGACATTTGAAAAGAACTGTTACAACATTTTCTGTAACCCTTAAGTCACCATTCCTAAATCCAGTTAAAACATCTTCCATTTTGTGAGTTAATTCAGCCATTACGCTGAATCCCATAGTAGCTGCCATCCCCTTAATAGTATGTGCTACTCTAAATATCTCATTCAATTTATCAACATTATTAGGCTCCTGTTCAAGTTGAAGTAGAGCTTCATTTAATGTTTGTAAGTTATCCATGGATTCTTCAAGAAACATTGACATGTATTGTGATGTATCCATTTTATTCCTCCTTATATTTTCTTATAGATAAAGGTTGATGCTTTTTCAAAACCGTACTCCTTGTAATTGTAAATACTTTCTGTTGCTCCTACAAAGAGTAACCCACCCTTTTTCAAAGATTCACTAAACTTTCTATATATTACATTTTTAATATCTTGATTAAAATAAATTACTACATTCCTACATACTATTAGATCAAAGTCTTTTTCGTAATTATCAAGAATTAAATCATGTTTCTTAAAAGTAACCATACTTTTAATTTTTGAAGATAGTATATATTTTTCATTATTTATACTAAAATGCTTACTCACAAAGTCTTGTTTAACATTTTTAACTTCACTTAAAGCATATTCTCCTTTTTTTGCCCTTTCAAGAATGGTATTATCTATATCTGTAGCTATTATTTTGTGATTCCCACTACCAGCCAATTTTTCTAATATCATAGCAATTGAATATGGCTCTGCTCCAATTGAACAAGCTGCACTCCATATTTTTAAATTCTTGTTATAGGGTAATAATTCTTTTTCTATGCTTTTACTTAAGTCATCAAATATCTCTGGATTCCTAAAAAATTCAGTTACATTAATCGTTATAAAATCCAAAAATTTTTGTCTTTGATCTTTGTCCTTTTTAAGTAGTTCTACATATTCATCTATTGACTTTACCCCTACTCTTGACATTAAACTTAATATCCTTCTGTGTAACTGATTAGATTTATATGCAGATAAATCAATTTTAAAATCTTTGAAAACCCATTTTTCAAAATCATTAATGTCCATACTTTACCTCCTATTTGAAGTTAATATTCTAACAATTTGTACTGGAACTTCATCAATAGGACATACTAAATCAACTTTTCCAGTTTCAAAGGTTGCTTTTGGCATTCCGTATATTGTACTAGTGGATTCATCCTGTGAAATAGTAATACCACCGTTATCTTTTACTTGTACTGTGCCTCCAGCTCCATCTTTACCCATACCGGTTAAAACTACGCTTAGTAAATGGTTTTCATACACCTTTGAAGCTGAGATAAATAACTTATCTACTGCTGGTCTTACCCCCCACATAGTAGGCTCTGAATTTAAATGAATTCTATTATCTGACCCCACTTCCATATGTAGTCCAGCTGGTGCTATATATACCGTGTCCTTATTAATTAATTCTTTATCTTGAGCCTCTACTACCTTAATGTCACTATTTGCATTAAGTCTATCTGCAAAAGCTTTAGTAAAACCGATAGGCATATGTTGCACTATAAATATAGGAACTCCAACATTCTCAGGAAGTGCAGTGACAACTGTATAAAGTGCTTTAGGGCCTCCGGTAGAAGCTCCAATAACCACAGCATCTATATATCCTTTCACGTCAACCTTCTGATAGCCTTTTCTTTTAACCTCTACTATAGGTCTTTCTTCAACTTTTGTTCTGTCTTCTAATTTATTTATTTTTGAATTTTGATTTTTTCTACCATATGCAACTTTAATTTTAGATAACAACTCAACTTTAACTTTATCTATATCTAATGAAATTGTTCCTGAAGGTTTGGGCACTATGTCAAAGGCTCCTGCTTCAAGGCAGTCAATAGATAGCTCTGTTCCCGATTGAGATAAGCTACTTAAAATTATTGTAGGAATATCAATATTACGTCTCTTAATTTCTCTCAAAGTAGTAAGTCCATCCATGATTGGCATCTCAACATCAAGAGTGATAACATGTGGGCTCAAAACAGAAAGCTTTGTCATCAAATCTTGACCATTTCTACAAGAGTCTATTACTTCCATATCGTCTGTAGAATTAATCATATCTGATATAATCTTTCTCATTAATGCAGAATCATCTACAACAATTACCTTTATATTTTTCAAGTCAATCACTCCATTAAATTTCTTTTATACCTAGCCCTACAGTTCTAATTTGAACATTTCCACTTTCAGTATGAAAAACTACAGTTCTACCTTTATTTCCTCCAGTATCTTCACTAAGAAGTGGTATTTTTAATTCCTCTAGAGCTTTTTTAACAGCAATTGCGTTTCTATTTCCTATATCCATTATCATGCTTTTATCGCTAAAATTAAACATTGATGCTCCCCCAGCAATTTTAGCCACTATATCTCTTTTTTGAGATCCCATATCTAAAATTTGCTTAAGTAAAATAGGAACTCCCAAATCAGCAAACTTAAATGGATTTGTAACATTTGTAAACTGAGTACTATCAGGTAACATTATGTGTAACAATCCCCCATTTTTCTTAAGTTTATCATATAGGGTTATACCAATACAAGAACCTAAACCTACAGTAATTAGTTTATTAGGGGAGCTTGTCACATTTAAATCAGCAATTCCAACTTTTATTTCATCACTCATTATACGACGCACCTAACTTAATTTATTTTAACACTTTTTTTTCATCTTCCGTCAAAATATTTGATAAATTTAAAAATAATATAATTTTATTATCTAATTTTATTATTCCATTCATATATCTTTTTGATATTCCTGAAACAACAACCGGTGGAGCTTCTATATTCGCCCTATTCACATCTCTAACTTCGGATACATTTTCAACAATAACTCCAATTTTTTCATCATTTTGCTTGGCAACTACTATTTTAGTATCTTCATCTATAGCTTTAGAAGAAAGATTGAACTTTTTTGCCAAGCTTATCACTGGCAGTATACTTCCTTGATAATTTATTACACCTACAACATAATCAGGAGCATCTGGTAGCTTTGTAGGTACCTCATAGCCTAAAATTCTTTCTACATCCATTATATCTGTGGCAAATAATTCATCGTTTAATCCAAAAATTAATATCTTTAATTCTTTTTCACTCATCCTTATATCCTCCTACAATTTTAGACTTTCTGTAACTATATCACCCTTTTCATCTAGGTATACATGTATACCTTTACTAGGATAATCAAGATCATATTTTCTAGACCCAATAATAAACTGAGTGTTCTGATATGCTAATTCAGCCCAAATGTGCCCATCTTTTTCTACACTAAGCTTTGTACTTACTCCACCAGTGCTACCTATCTTTTTACATCTTATTTCTTTTTTAGCTTTTAGCTCCCCACCTCTGGCAACACTTTGTGAATTTTCGAAATAAATATTTCCATTGGCAGTTATATTTGAAACATACTCACCATTCCCTGTAAAAGTTATATCTCCAGAACTACTAATAGTACATTCTTGGCAATATGGCAATCTTATGCTTACAGGTAAAGAAAGGGAGTAGTTTAAACCTTCAACATTTTCATCAATTAACTTTAAAATTTCATCTATTTCCCAATAGTTTTTTATACTTAGGGGACCTAATCCTAACAACTTACCCTTTATTAATCCAATTATTTTCTCTTCAGGTTCCCCCCTCGCTAAATCTCGACAAACAATAATATCTAAACTAATCTTAGGTATTTGTTTAAATTTGTTTTCAATCAAAACCTTTATTGCTTCTCCATCTAAAACATTATTTCCCAAAAGATTAAATTTCTTTATTTGTTCAACAGTTTCCATTAAAGAAATTAATTGAGATTTAAGGTTACTCATATTCTCTATCTGTTTTAGATTTTTCACATCGTGTCCACCAGCTGATATTGTTGAATATATAGCACTACCATTTATTACAACATTACCTATAGCAGTAATAGTGGCTCTTTCAACATTCTTTTGTACTTGAACTATATTACCAGCTTCTATTTTCATTCCCTCTTTAACATTACCACTTACCAGTACATCACCAATAAACTTTATGTCACCAGATTTGATATCCACATCACCTTGAACTTCATGTACTCTATATACAAAAAAAGTGTTACCTTTAACACAAGGTTTTCCTTCTATGGTGGCAACTATACTATTTTCTTCTTTAATCTCACACCCGTTACCAGCATTAAGCTTAGCTCTTAATCCTTTTTTATGTTTTTTTTCTTTCCCAAAAATATCAATACCATCTTTACCATCTTTACCCTTATGAATAATTGCAAGAATATCACCAGGTTCTACGGCAGAAATAAACCCAATACTTTTAAAATCTACGTTACCTTTTTCATCAGTTAATAAATGTTTAGAATCTAGTCCTGAAGAAATTTTGACTTCCAATACATCATCTTCATCATTTATACTACTTATACCTTTTGCAATTAATAACTTTTCGACACCATTCTCAGTAGTACATTTTTCAAAATTTTCTTTTATTATACCATAATTTATTTTTTGTTTCCTTAATTCCTCACTAATTTCATCTTTATTATATATAGGCGGATATATTTTTTCCATTATCTCTGCTTCTACTAATAAAAAATGACTTTCTATAGTATCCTTTATCCCTAAAATGACTTTAGGAATATATATAATATTTATATATGCTTCAGTTTTCTCTGGACTAATTTGAATATTTAGATTCCTACAAGCTGTGTTTTCTTCATAAATTAATTCTATGACATTATTTTTAAAAAGCTGCTTTTTGGAAGTAATTAGAATTCCATCAACCATGATTTTAACATTTCTCGAAGGTGCAATTACAGCAGCTTCCCTACCCTCTTCTGGATCCTTTATAATAAACTTACCATCAGAGATTTTAATTGTGCCTAACCCTTCAATTAAAGAGTCTTCTGTTTTAATCTCCTCACTTTTTTCAATAAAATCTACAGATATAGAAACCACTCTTTTAAAAAGACCCTTTTTATTTTCAATTATATTATACTGTAATTCTTGTGAGGTCAAATTCAATTCACGGCAGGCTAACTCTATACATTTTTCTAAGGACGAATCTTTAAAAATTTTTGTAATCATGATTAGTACCTCCATCTCAATAGGGTGATACCATTATATCACGAAAGCAATTAGGATTTCATCTAATTATTGATAAAAATATGTACATCCTTACATAAAAATGCATATTTTTTAGTTAGCTATCAATTATTTACATTTTAAACACCTATTATTTTACATTTTATTGCTTTTTATATATTTCTCAATGAGAATATTATATTCAATAATAATTTTAATTAAAATTGGATTGTTAATCGAATTAATTTTTATTTCTTCAACCTTATTTATTGGAAGAACTTTTGGAGATGTCCCTGTTATAAATATAGCATCCATATTAAATATTTCTTTATAGTTTACATTCTTTTCAACAATATTGAAATGGAGTTTTCTTAGCAATTCTATTATTCTATCCCTAGTAACACCAGGCAATACATCTTTAATTGGTGCGGTAATTACATCTCTTCCTTTAATCATAAATATATTGGATTTACTTCCCTCAGTTACGTTGCCATTATTATCTACTAAAATAGCTTCAAAGGCCTCTGCTGCTGTAATCTTTTCATCAACTTTTTTTCTAAAAATTGAATTTATTACTTTAGCATTTGGGTTCTCTCTCTCCCCGTGATATAATATTGTTTCAACCCCATGAGAATACATCTCATCCAATGGATATTTATGTTTAATAAAATAAGCATAAATATTATCCTCTTCATTATGATTTAAAATAATCTTAATGTTTCCTTCATACCTTTTATTTTTTTCTATAAGAACCTTAATTTGACTCTTTATTTCTTCATTAGAATATTTTAAATCTATTTTAGTTAATTTAGCAGAATTCGTAAGGCGTCTTAAGTGTTCTTCAATAAAAAGTGGAACTCCAGACATTACTCTTATAACTTCGTAAAGAGTAACACCCTTTGAAGTAATTAAATCTTCTGAAAAATCAGCTTCAATAACTATACCATTTTGGATATAATAGTTACAATTAATCAAATCCATAAATTAGACATCCCCCTTCATTTCCATTTTAAAACTTCAAATTCCTGATTTTTGTTTTTATAATTTATTAGATAAGGGTGCCCTACAAGCTTAAATAATGGCGCGTCTGAAAGCGAGTCTGAAAACATAAAGGATTCTTTAAAGTCAATTTGTAATTTTTCTTGTTTTATATATTCTTTAAGTCTTATCACTTTTTCATCTCCCTTACAATTAAGGCCTATTATTCTTCCTTTAGTCCCATTACTCGCAAACTCATATCTGGTTCCTATTATTTTATCTACTTCTTTTATGTTATAAAATTCTTTTAAATAAAACTCTGAAGAAGCTGAAATTAAAATGATTTTGCAACCATCCTTTTTTAATTTTCTTATCATTTCCATTGAGTCTTCATATAAAATCTTACTTAATACCTTTTCGTAAAATTCTTTAATTATAGACTCTAATTCCTTCTCCTCCACAGTATCTATAAATGAAATGAACTTTTCCTTAGCTTTTCTAAGATCGTATACCTTAAAAATATACAAAATACCAGCATATAAACTTCGGGGCATATGACGTAGCAGACTAGGTTTCTTCCTTATCACGAATTTATAGAATTCAACAAGGGTCTCTTTCTTAGTAAGCGTAAAGTCTATATCAAAAATTGCTAATCTATCCATATTTTCTTCTACCTCCTAAAATAATTCAAAATAAAGAGTCGATGCAAAATCGCAACGACCCTAATAATTATTCTTCTTCGTTTTCTTCTTCCATTAATTGTTCATAGTATGCTGAAGCTTGTTTAAACTCTTCATCATCTGGAACTATTAATTCTCCTTCATCACCTTCGCCAACTACTTTAAATAAGTACATTGAACCATCTTCTGGATTTTGTACTAATATATACTGTTGTTCATTATATGTAAACTCGTCAACTACTTCACAAGGAACAATATCCCCATTTTCATTTTCTAAATCTACAATCATTGCTTCTTCACCACAGCCACATCCACAACCATCGTGTTCATGTTCATGTTCGTGTCCACCACAATCGCATCCACAGTTATCTCCACAACCGGAGTTTTCTAATTCTTCGTTATACATAAATAAATACCTCCTAAAGTATAAGTTAACATTATGTTTAAACCAATATATTGGTTATGTTATTATTGTACCCTTAATTATCAAATATTAAAAGCATTTTTTTAAGTTTATTACGAAAAAGGAGCCCCTTAGGGTTCCTTTTTCCTTTGATTATTGTTGACTAGCTAATTTCTTATAACCTTCAAGTCTTTCTTTAGCATCCTTTTCTGTCTTAGCAAATAAATCTTCTGCTACATCTGGGAATGCTTTCGCAAGTGAAGAGTATCTTACTTCGCTCATCAAGTATTCTCTGAAGCTTGCAGTTGGTTCCTTTGAATCAAGAACAAATGGATTCTTTCCTTGCTCCTTTAAGTCTGGGTTAAATCTATACATAGCCCAGTATCCAGCTTCAACAGCCTTCTTTGTTTCTAATTGGCTACATCCCATACCAGCTTTTAAACCATGATTGATACATGGAGAGTAAGCTATAATGAGTGATGGTCCTTTATAAGCTTCAGCTTCTGCTATAGCTTTTAAAGTTTGTCCCTGGTTTGCTCCCATAGCGATTTGTGCTACATAAACATAACCATAACTCATTGCCATCATTCCAAGATCTTTCTTCTTTGTTCTCTTACCAGAAGCAGCAAATTTAGCAATTGCTGATGTTGGAGTTGATTTTGAAGATTGACCACCAGTATTGGAGTAAACTTCTGTATCAAATACAAGAACATTTACATCTTCTCCAGAAGCTAGAACATGGTCGAGTCCTCCGAATCCGATGTCATAAGCCCAACCATCTCCACCGAAGATCCATTGAGACTTCTTTACTAAGTAATCTTTTCTGCTAAGTAAATATTGTAAACCTTCACTCTTTGCTTCTTCCTTTTCAAGTAGTGGAACTAATACAGCTGTAGCTGCTTTTGATCCATTACCATTATCAAAGTTTTCTAGCCATACTTTTAAAGCTTCTTTTAACTCTGCATTAATATCTGTAGTTATAGCTTCTTTAGCAAGAAGTTCAAGTTTTTCTCTTATTTGCATTGTTCCAAGATACATTCCCATTCCATACTCAGCATTGTCTTCAAATAATGAATTTGCCCAAGCAGGTCCTTGTCCCTTTTGATTTGTTGTATAAGGCATAGATGGAGCGCTTCCACCCCAAATGGATGAACATCCTGTAGCATTAGCAATTAACATTCTATCACCAAATAATTGAGTTACAAGTTTAGCATATGGAGTTTCTCCACAACCTGCGCAAGCTCCATTAAACTCAAGAAGTGGTTGTTCAAACTGAGTTCCTTTTAAAGTTGAAAGTGACATTGGGTTCTTTTTATGTGGTAATTTAAATGAATAGTCAAATCTTTCAGCCTCAGCAACCTGAGTATCTAAAGGTTTCATGATTAATGCTTTTTCTTTAGCTGGACAAACTTGAGCACAGTTTCCGCAACCAGTACAATCAAGAACACTTACATCCATTCTAAAGTTTAATCCTTCAAAGCCTTTTCCACCTGCAGCTTTTTTAACATCGTATCCTGCTGGTGCAGCAGATACTTCTTCATCTGTAACTAAAAATGGTCTGATTACAGCATGTGGACAGACATATGAACATTGATTACATTGTATACATTTGTCAACTTGCCATTCTGGTACATTGACAGCAATTGCTCTTTTTTCATAAGCAGCTGTTCCTAATGGGAAAGTACCATCTTCCATACCAATAAAAGCACTTACTGGAAGAGAATCTCCTATATTTCTGTTCATAGGAACAAGAATGTTCTTTATGAATGCAGGAACTTCTTTTTCTTCTTTAACAGCATCAACTGCTGTTTTCCAACTAGCTGGAACTTCAACTTTATGAATAGCATTAACGCCTAAATCTATAGCATCGTTATTTAACTTAACGACTTTTTCACCCTTCTTACCATAAGAAGTAACTACAGCCTCTTTTAAGTATTTAATAGCATCTTCAACTGGAATGATGTCAGCAATTTTGAAGAATGCAGATTGCATTATCATGTTAATTCTTCCACCAAGACCAATGTCTTCAGCAATCTTAACAGCATTTAGTGTATAGAACTGAATGTCGTTGTTTGCAATATATTGCTTCATAGTTGCAGGAATATATGTTTCAAGGTCTGACATGTCCCACTTACAGTTTAATAAGAAGTTTCCACCTTTTTTTAATCCAGTAAGAACATCATACTTATCAACATAAGATTGATTATGACAAGCAATAAAGTCAGCTGAATTAATTAAGTAAGGGGATTTAATTGGTGATTTACCGAATCTTAAATGAGATACAGTTATACCACCTGATTTCTTTGAATCATAAGCAAAATATGCTTGAGCATACATGTCTGTGTGATCTCCGATAATCTTTATAGCACTCTTATTTGCTCCAACTGTTCCATCTGAACCTAACCCCCAGAACTTACAAGCTTTTGTTCCTTCAACTGTTGCATCGATTTCTCCAGCAACTGGTAAAGAAGTAAAAGTAACATCGTCTTCAATAGCTAATGTAAATCCATTTTTTGGAGTTTCTAATTTAAGATTATCATATACTGCATGTATGTGTGTTGGAGTTGTATCTTTTGATCCAAGTCCAAATCTTCCACCTACAATTACTGGTCTATTATCAGCGTCATAGAATGCATTCTTAACATCTAAATATAATGGTTCTCCAGCTGATCCTGGTTCTTTTGTTCTATCAAGAACAGCAATTTTTGTAATTGTCTTTGGTATGTATTTCATAAAGTGCTCTATTGAGAAAGGTCTGAACAAGTGAACACAAAGCAGTCCAACTTTTTCACCCTTCTTTGTTAAGTAATCTATAGTTTCTTCAACAACATCACAAACTGATCCCATTGCAATAATTAATCTATCTGCATCTGGTGCACCATAGTAATTAAATAGGTGGTACTCTCTTCCAGTAATCTTGCTAATTTCAGCCATATAGCCTTCAACAATTTCAGGAATTGCAGTATAGAATTTATTAGAAACTTCTCTTTCCTGGAAATATATATCAGGATTTTGAGCTGTACCTCTTACTACTGGATGTTCTGGGTTTAATGCTCTGCTTCTAAAAGCCTCTATGTCCTTAAAATCAGCCAATTTAGCAAGATCATCGTAGTTTAAAACTTCAATTTTTTGTACTTCATGTGATGTTCTAAATCCGTCGAAGAAACTCATAAACGGAACTCTTGACTTTATTGTTGCTAAATGAGCAACAGCTGAAAGATCCATAACTTGTTGAACATTGTTTGAACCTAGAATAGCAAAGCCTGTCTGTCTTGCAGCCATGATGTCTTGGTGATCTCCAAATATATTTAGAGAATTTGCAGCAAGTGCTCTAGCACTAACATGGAATACGCATGGTAATAATTCACCTGCAATTTTGTACATGTTAGGTATCATTAAAAGTAAACCTTGAGATGCTGTATAAGTTGTAGTTAAGGCACCAGCTTGTAATGAACCATGTACTGCTCCAGCTGCTCCACCTTCAGATTGCATTTCCATAACCTTAACAGTTTGTCCAAAGATATTTTTTCTTCCTTGGGATGCCCATTCATCTGTATGTTCCGCCATTGGCGATGATGGAGTTATAGGATAGATTGCTGCAACATCTGTAAATGCATAGGATGACCAAGCAGCTGCTGTATTACCATCCATAGTTTTCATAACTTTTTTCATCAAAATAACCCTTCTTTCTTTCATTTATCTAATAATAATTCGAACAAAAAAACAACTCGCACTTTTAGATTATATACCTTCTAGTGCCTATTGTAAAATAAAATATATGTAAAAATATACTTTCGCAGGAAAAAAGGTTGTATTTACAACCTTTTATTTAACAAATTATTTTGCTAAAAGAGCACCAAGTTCTTCGGCCTTTTTAAGTTCAAGTTCATTTGGTGTTTCTTTAACTGTAACATCGCCAATAACATTAAAATTATAATCGGACATAATATTCTTAAAATTCACCATAAAGGCTCCATCATCCCAACCAAATGATCCAAAAAGTACTGTTGGTTTATTATTGCTGGGAAGAAGTTTAAATTCCTTTAGAAATGGTTCCATCTCAGTTTGCTCTACCTTATTGTTATCCATAGAAGGACTTCCAAAAGCCACTGCATCTGCAGAAGTTACATCTTCAACAGTTGCTTCTTGTACTCTCTTTAAAACTACAGCAGCACCAGCATCTTTTGCGCCTTTTGCAATACTTGTAGCCAAAAGTTCTACATTGCCGTATTCACTCCAGTAAATAATTGATACCTTTTTCATTATATCCCTCTTTCCATAATTACTATTAAACAAACCCAATTTATGGTTTAATTATACTTTATTATAATATGTTTTTCAATAGGTATGTTAAAATTTTAACCAATGACTTTATATTATTAAAGCCTCTTATACTTATTGAGGCTTTCTTATATTACCTTCTAATAAATTGTTGTACCCAATATATACTTCCATTACTACGTTTAGCAATGCCCACCCCAATCTCTGTATAGGTAACATTTAAAATGTTTTGCCTATGTCCTGTAGAATCCATCCATGAAGTCATTACTTCTGACGGTGTCTGCTGTCCCATAGCTATATTTTCTCCGGCAGCCGAAAAGCTAAACCCAAATTTTTTTAACATGTCAAAGGGAGATCCGTAAATAGGAGAGGTATGAGAAAAATAGTTCTTATCTCTCATATCTTCTGCCTTATATCTGGCTATTCTCGATAGTTGCCAATTACCTTTTAATGCTGGGATACCCACTTTAGATCTTTCTATATTTACCAAGGATATAACTTGATTTTCTATAGCTTTAATAGCATCAAGATTAGGTATTTTTAATATATTACCTGGCCTTATTTGATTGGGATCTGATATTTGCGGATTTAATCCAATTATCTCAGAAACACCAACTTGGAACTTATCGCAGATTTTCCACATGCTATCTCCATTTTGAACAGTGTAGTTTTTTGTACTTATGTTAGCTGTTTGCGTTGAAGCCTTTACATTACTTACCATTGTTGTTGTCAGTAATATACTTAATATAATAGAAATTACCTTTTTCATTTTATTCCTCCATTTAATTAATTTATTTATATTAGTATCTCTTAAAACTTTATTTTTATTTTTATTTTTATTGGTAATACTAGAATAATAACTTAATCTTATTTTTGGAGGGAACATAATGAAAAATTTAACAGGCACAAAAACCGCAGAAAACTTAGCAAAGGCTTTTGCTGGAGAATCACAAGCAAGAAATAGATATACTTTCTATAGCAAAGTTGCAGGTAAAGAAGGACATAAACAAATCGAATCTATTTTTTTAGAAACTGCTGATAATGAAAGAGCACATGCAAAAACCTTTTTTAATTTTTTAATTGAAGGACTTGGACCTACTCATATAAACGTTAATGCAGATTATCCTATTGGTTTTGAAAATACCATCAAAAACCTTCAGTATGCTGCTGAGGGAGAAAGGGAAGAATGGGGTTCTCTCTATCCAGGCTTTGCGGATATTGCCAAGCAAGAAGGTTTCCCTGAAATTGAAGTTGTGATTAAAAATATAGTTAAAGTGGAAGAAGCCCATGAAAAAAGATTCTTAGACTATATGAATTCCTTAAAAAATGGTACTCTCTATAAAAAAGAAAGCCCTGTATACTGGAAGTGTAGCAACTGCGGTTTTATTTATTATGGAAATGAGGCACTTCAAAAGTGTCCAGCTTGCCATCATGCCCAAGGATATTTTGAACTAATGTACAATTTCCAACCATAAAGGGACAGTCTCAAAATACTATAAATCAAGAAATTTGCTTAAGAAGTCCATAATATAAATTCAATTAGACTTCTAAATATAAGAGGGACTATCTCAATTATTTTCATTTTGAGATAGTCCCTTAATTATTTAAATATTGTCTTTTTAATTTCCTCTAAAAGGTCTTCTTTGCTAATTGAATCAAGATCCCCTCTAGAATCAAGAAGAGCAAATAGTCTATCTTTCAGCTTACTTTCCTTGCTAGAATTAACCTCAATTTTCTCATTTATCCCATAGGTCTCTCCCATTTCCATTGCTTTAGCCCTAAATCCTTTAGAACTTAAAAGTGCCTTAAAACTTTCTCTAGCTTCTTTATCCCCGTGAACCAATAAAATTTCTTTTGGTTTAGACTTTATAGCTTCAACCCAACTAATGAGACCCTCTCTATCGGCATGACCTGAAAGTCCGTGCAAATTATAGATATGAGCCTTTACTGCCACTTCCTCGCCGAAAAGCTTTACTTTCTTTGTTCCATCTACTATTGCTCTTCCAAGAGTGCCTTCAGCCTGGTATCCTACAAAAACTATAGAACATTCTTTTCTCCATAAGTTGTGTTTTAAATGATGTTTAATTCTACCTGCTTCACACATACCACTTGCTGATATAACTATAGCCCCACTTTGTATTTTGTTTATATTAGCTGAATCCTCAGGTGATTTTGTAAAAACAACCCCATCAAATTCTAAAGGGTGTTCCCCTTTATTTATGAGTTTTAAAGCTTCTTCATCATAATCCTCTATATGTTTAATATAGATTTTAGTTGATTCTGCCGCAAGTGGACTATCAACAAAAACCCTCAAATTTTTTATTAAACCCGAGTCAATATATTGATTTAAAGCATATAAAACTTCTTGAGTTCTGCCAACTGCAAAGGATGGAATTATTACATTTCCACCTCTTTTAAAGGTTTCTTGTATTATTGTAGCTAATTGTTTGAACTCTTTATCAATATTATCATGAAGTCTATCCCCATAAGTGGTTTCCATAATTAAATAGTCTGCTGCCTCAATAATAGTTGGATCTCTAAGAATTGGTATGTTTTTATTACCCAGATCTCCTGTATAAACTAATTTTACTTCTTCTTTTGATCCTTCTTTTATAAAAATTTCAACTATAGCTGATCCTAAAAGATGCCCAGCATCCCTAAAGCGGATTTCAAAGCCTTCAAATAATTCTATTAGCTCATTATATTCATATCCCTTAAATAAAAACATGGTGGCCATGGCAATTTGAGCAGTATAAATAGGTTCTAATAGTTCTAACCCTTGTCTAACTCTTTTTCTATTCTTCCACTCAACTTCCATTTCTTGAATATGTCCGCTGTCTGGTAACATGGCGCTACATAAATCCATAGTTGTCCTCGTGGAAATAATTTGGCCTTTAAACCCCTTTTTATATAACAAAGGAATTCTTCCACTATGGTCAATATGAGCATGAGATAATACTACAAAATCAATTTCCTTAGGGTCAAAATCAAAGTTTTCATTACCTCTTTCTTTTTCATCTCTACCTTGATAAAGTCCACAATCTAATAGAACTTTCTTACCATTAACTGAAATGAGATGGCTTGAACCTGTAACACAACCCGCTGCACCAAAAAAATTTAATTTCATAAAAATTCCTCCTTTAAGTTGATAGTTATAAATGATCTGTCATTTTGAATATTCTTTTATTAATTGAACCACATTGTCCACAGCATCATTAGCCCCAATATTGTTCATTTTATCAATATATTTAAAACTATTTTTATGTAGTTCATTAACCTTGGTAAATAAAACACCTGCGCTTAATTCCTCTTCAGGAAGAACCATACTGTATCCACTATTTTTAAAGGAGTTTGCATTAAGTATTTGATCCCCTCTGCTTGATTTACTTGAAAGAGGTACCAACAGATTTGGCTTTTTAAGAGCTAAGAACTCAAAAATTGCGTTTGAACCTGCTCTTGAAATTATCAAATCACAAGCAGCTAAAATATGAGTTAATTCCTTATCTACATATTCAAATTGCTTATAACCTTCCCGATTTTCAAGTTTAGTATCCAAATTGCCCTTACCACATATATGGATTACCTCATACATTTGTGTAAAAAGTTCAATTTCACTTCTTATATTATCATTAAGAACTTTAGCGCCTAAACTTCCTCCCATTATAAGTAAAACTGGTTTTATTCCTTTAAACCCCATTAGTTTTAATCCCACTTCTCTATTCCCCTGAAATAGTTCCTGTCTTATAGGGGATCCTGTAAGTACTGCCTTATTTTTATTAAAATGTTCCAAGGCTTCAGGGAAAGTCACACAAATTTTAGTGCTATATGGTACTGATAATTTGTTTGCAAGACCTGGAGTTATATCTGATTCATGAATTATCACAGGCACTCTATTTAATTTTGCAGCTATAACCACTGGAACAGAAACAAACCCGCCTTTAGAAAATACAATATTAGGCTTTTCCTTACTAATTATTTTAATAGCATCAAAAACACCTTTTACAATTCTAAAGGGATCAGTAAAATTTTTAACATCAAAATATCTTCTCAATTTCCCACTGGAAATAACATGATACTTAATACTTTCCATATTTATAATTTTTCTTTCGATTCCATCCCTTGTTCCTATATATTGTATTTCATAACCTAATTCCTTAAGTTTAGGGACAAGTGCAAGATTAGGAGTCACATGGCCAGCAGAACCGCCACCCGTCATTATAATTTTAAGTTTTTTCAAATTATCATCCCCTAAATATTACGTACTATATCTATAATATACTCTATATTGTAACTTTATTCTAGTTACTTAAGGCAAAAATCATAACTTTTTAATTGGCATAGTTGTATTTCTTTCTATAAGTATTGGATTATATATTTTTCTATCAATACCCTCTATTCCCCTTAATTTTTGAAGCAAAACTCTTACTGTATAATCAGCCATTTCTTTACGTGGTTGTCGCATTGTTGTAACCAAAGGAATGTCCTTTGTTATCATAAGATTTTCATAGGAAATATCATCAACCCCAATCACTGAGATATCATCTGGCACCTTTAAATTTCTTTCTTTACAAGCACGAATAAAGGCACCTGCTATAATATCATTAAAACAAAAAACTGCAGTGAAGTTCTTATTATTATCGATAAAGCTTAAAGAAGACTGATATGCCTCCTCAAAAGTAAATTGCCCTACTGTGATTAGGTCTTGATCTACTGGTATATTGTGATCTTTTAAGGCTGAAACATATCCTTTCATTCGTTCAATTGAATGAATATATGACCTATGTGCCATTATATGAGCAATCCTTTTATGTCCATTATTTATTAAATAGGTTGTAGCATTATATGCAGCCTGATAATTATTGGTGATAATATGGGCAACCCCAGGAACATCAATATATCCAAACAAAGACACAATCGGTCGTTTATTGTCAATAAATATCTTTATATCCTTTTCCGTAATTCGAAAATTCCCCACAAAAACAATACCATCAACTTTATTTTCTAACCCTTCAAGAATATCAAAATTGGTTTGGAGCCCATAGGTTGTATCCAATCTACAAAATAACATTTTATAACCTAGTTGTTCAATTGTTTCAAAAATACTCTCAAACACTGGGAAATAAAAGGGATCAGATAGATATGAACAAGCTACTACCCCTATTGTATGTGTGCTGACATTGACTTTCTCTATCACCACATTCAACTTATAATCCAGTCTTTGTACCGCCTCCATTACTTTTCGAGTTGTTTCCTTACTTATTTTTTTACTTCCATTCATAACTCTTGAAACGGTGCTACATGATACTTCAGCATCTTTAGCAACATCATACATTGTAATCATAATATCCCTACTTTACATAAAAAATTATTTTATACCATAGACCTCAAAACCCCATAGTGAATACCCATATCCTGTGGTTCTTGCAGTTCCATTCATTCTTACATATCTTCCAGTTTTAGCAACTGTGACTGTAATATTTTCAGTTCCTCCTGTTCCACCAGTCACATTTAAATCATTAATTCCTCCTGTACCTGACGTGGTGGAATAAATTTGTGTCCATGAACTGCCATCTTTTGATGTCTGAAGCTGGAATGCAGTTGCATAAGCGGATTGCCAACTTAAATATATACGATCAATAGTTACTTCAAATAAATCGTTGTAAACGTTTAAATCCTATCCTCCTTTTTGCAATTTTTAAACTCTTTATATGCAACTTAATGCAAACTTGCACATCGTTTCTTATGTGATAAGTTAATTGTATTGCATCTAGGAACGTTTTGCAATATCTACTGTTTGTTTGTATTTATTGAAATAATTTACTGTATATCGCGAGGATATTTTGTGGCAATGGCAGCACTATAGTGCTGCCACAGGTTACAAAACAGATTATAATCCGGATTTTTATTTCTTTGAAGTTACCCTAGGTAGATAGTCTAAAGTCCGATATCTTAAACTGAAGTTTTCTATTTCCAAGATATTCATTAATTTGAGGAGTAAAAATTAAATCCACTCTTAAATTATCTGAGACATTAGGATTTGCATTGTTAAGCAACTCTTTAAAATCATCACCTCTACCAAAGCATATTCCTTCAGCCTTAGTTTTCCCATCCCCTAAATCCATAAATAATTTTAATGTGCTTGAATCTTTTCCTAGATAGGAAACCCCTTGAATACTTATATTTTTTTCAGCAAATAATGGTGATGGATTTCCTTTTCCAAAGGGCTCTAATACTTGTAACTCTTCAATAAACTTTAAATTCACCGTTTTTAAAGGAAGTCTTTTTTCAATTCTTATTTTAGGCTTAAAATCTTCCTCAGTTAAAGTACAATTTTCATTTAATTTTTGTCTCAAAATATTAATGTTTTCTTCGCTAATAGAAAGACCAGCGGCCATTGGGTGTCCTCCGAATTTTGCAATAACATCTTTACATTTTAGCAATTCTTCAAACATGTTATATTCCTCAATAGATCTCCCAGAACCCTTTGGCATTTCTTTACCACTAGTTAATAAAATAGTTGGTAAGTTATATCTTTCCTTTATTTTACCTGCAACAATACCAGCAATACTTTCATGTAAATCCTCTTTATATATCACTAGTACCTTTTGCTTATTTAAATTCAGGCTTTCAACAATTTGAATAACTTCATCTACGCTGTTACTTGTCATTTCTTGTCTTTCTTTATTTAATTCATTTAATCTCTTTGCCAGTTCATTTGCACTTTGTTCATCTTCACATAGTAACAATTCTACCGATAAAGATGCCTTATCTAATCTACCAGTAGCGTTAATACATGGTCCAATTTGATATCCGATGTTATAAGTATTAACTGCTTTATCATTTATTCCTAAAACCTTCTTTAGCGCAATTATACCTAAATTCTCTGTATTACTTAATCTTACTAATGCATTTTTTACAATTATTCTATTTTCATCAACTAAATCTACTATATCACAAATCGTTCCTATACCAGCTAACTCTATAAAATCAAGAGCTTTTTCGGATTGCATTCCGAGCTTGCTAAACAAAGCTTGAACAAATTTAAAGGCTATGCCTGCTCCACATAAAAGCTTAAAAGGGTACTTGCAGTCTAATTGCTTTGGATTAATTACGGCGTCAGCCTCAGGAATTATATAATTTCGTTCTTCATTCTCATCCGTAATGAAAGAAAGCTCATGATGATCTGTGATAATTACTGATATACCTAATTCTTTTGCAACTTTTACTTGTTCAATTGCTGAAATTCCATTATCACAACTAATAATTAGATCAGTTCCTTGTTCTTTAAGCAGTTTAATGCGACTTGTACTCATACCATAGCCTTCACTTTCACGATCTGGAATATGATATGACACCGAAGCCTTACAAAGCTTAATTGCTCTATATAAAATTGTTGTACTTGTTACACCATCGGCATCGTAGTCACCGTATACCACTATTTTTTTCCCACCGTTAATAGCTTCTATAATTAAATCAACACCTTTTTTCATATCTTTCATTAAAAAGGGGTCATATAAATCTTCTATTGAAGCCTTTAGAAATTTATTTATTTCTTTTTCCTCTTTTATACCTCTATTTGCCAATATTAATGCAAGTGTTTCGCTTATGAAGCACTTTCTTGCAATTTCTTTCAGATTAGTCGTTGTCTGTTTTAACATCCATAATTTTTCCATGTGTAGTCCCTCCCTGGTGATATTATAGCATAGATAATCATGTTTATAAAAACTATCCTTAGAATTAAAAGTAGCCGAGAGGCGTGACCTAGCTTTCCTACTCATACTTCCAGAAGCATTACGCTGTGTTTAATAATTGTGTTGTTAAAAATATAATTTACGAAGCTTTTTGTAAAATCCAACAAATTAAAACTATGCTGTCTCCAATCTCTGTTTACAAATCGATGAATTTATTTCAGTAATATACTCAGAACTCATGATCTTAATGAGTTTTTCTATACCTATGTATGTGTCATTAAAACTTATTTTATTTAGGAACTTATACCAAGATAAGTAATTATTTGTATATTTGCTAGCAATTCCTTTAAATCGTAGCATCCACTTCAAGAAATTATTCAAATAACTTCTACCTGAATTAATACTGCATCCTTCTATTGAACTATTATAAAAGGTTATTTTCTTATCCCTGCAAAATGAAGAGTATGCAGGTTTCTGATTAAATAATAGAGTGTTTTTTTCAGTTATTAGATCCCCAATAGCATCATATACACACCTTTTATTAAAGCCTAGATTTAAAGTTGCTCTAGATGTTATATTTCTTGATTGATCAGTAGCTATTAGTACACATACCTTTTCACCTAATAAATATTTATACTTTCTGCCACACTTTCGAGGTGCTCTAACATCAATGCCCTTTTGGCCTTTGAGAGAATAGGATAAGAATATATCTGCTACTTCTACTAATCCTATAAATTCTTTATTTTTAATATTTTTTAAAGCAATTAGAAGTTTATGTCTCCAATAGAAAAGTGTAATATAAGACACCTTAAGCACCCTAGCTGACTCCCTTAAAGATAGGCCCTTAATTGTACATTTTATGAATTCCGGCCATTTATTCGGGAAGTGGCACATGTTCAATGGACTATTGGTAAAATCTGTAGAGGTCTTTTTACAAGTTTTGCATTTATATCTTTGTTTTTTATTATAAGTTCCATAACGAATCACCTGTTGACTTTGACAATGAGCACAAATTAGCCCTTTGGAAGATCTATTTGTTCTAAAAATTTCTAATATGTTAATTACCTTGTTGTAATGTTCCATTTTTGAACCTCCTAATACCTAAAAAGTATCTAGAGTATTGACAAAAATATACTTACTTAATCACCAACATATTTTTTAAACAGAGACCAATCCCCTCCAATAATGGACCTCAATGCCCTACTTAAGTCTAACCCATTTTGAGAAATAAAAAATACCACTACATAAAATTGCAGTGATATTTTAAATTTCAAGGTACAATCATCTGTATAGTTGGATTAATAAGTGTACTACAAATAGTTTCATATAACTCAACAGGTGTTATAGTGACTAATTCCTCCAATTCTTCAAATACCCTATTAAAATCATTGTACATTATTTCAGTTGTAGTTAATGCATTCGCTAAAATAATACTTTTTTCATACTTTAGTTCTTGTTTCAATTTTATCATTTTACTGTAGTTTCTCATGGTATCCTCATTATATATTTTTTCAAAAAAACCTTTATCTTGCACTTTTAGAATACAATTTTCTACACATTGTTTAGCCTTCTCAATAGTTTCAATGGAGGTTCCAAGAGAAATCACAAAAAGTTTTATGCCCTTTTCATTTTTCACTAGGGAGGACACTTCATATGCAAATCCATTTTTTGTTCTAATCTCATCAAATAGTATAGAACTAGTGCCTTCTCCAAAGGCAAAATTAAATATTCTCAATGCAATAACTTGCTTTTCATTTAAATTATTAATTGGAAAACAATATTGAAGTTTACAACCTTCTATTCCTTCTTTTTCCTTTTGGAAAATACCCTTAATATTACTTTCATATAAAATCTCTTTTTTGTGGTGACTCTTAAATCTCCATTCGCTAAATTCACCTTCTACGATATTAATGATGTCCTCATAACTTAAAGAACTTACAATACTTATTATACAATTTTCAGGACAATAATATTTCGAATAAAACTCTTTAATGTTCTCAAGACTAATTGAACGAATATTTTCTTCACTACCAATAATTAATTCTTTAAGTCTTCTATTTTTAAAGGCATTAGCCAGTAATGTATCTTCACAATATTGGTAGATATCTTCCTTCCATTCCTTTAACTCCTCAATTATAACTTGCTTCTCTTCTTTAAAACCCCTTTCAGGAAAAGTGGGATTAATTAATATATCGGAATATATTTCAAGACCGGTTTTAAAATCCTGACTTAAAGTAGTACCATAATAAATTACATAAGGAAAATTGGTCATGGCATTATTAAATCCAAATACCCTGTCACAGGCTATATTGATTTCATATTCACTTCTATGAGTTGTGTCTTTAAAAACCATATGTTCAACCATATGTGCAATACCAATTTCGTCTATATTTTCAACATTTGCACCTGCATCTAATCCTATTGAAAAAGAGGTCAGATTTCCGGGTTTAAACATATAAATAACTTTCATGCCATTTTTCAAATATGTACTTTCCATTTCTTCACCCCTTAAAAAGAAATCCTAGCTTTTATGCTAGGATTTTTTTATCTTATTTTCTACAAAATCTACAAGCATAACCTGTCTTAGCTTATCAGAAATTTCTTTACCAGCTAAGTTTTCAACTAACTTCAATGCAAATTCTAAAGCAGTGGCTGGGCCCCTACTAGTTATTAAATTATCATGCTCCACAACTATTTCCTCTTGATAATCACAACCTATAAGTTCTAGCTTTACCCCAGGAAAAGAAGTGATTTTCTTATCATTAATTATATCCGCTTCCTTCAAAACTATTGGCGCTGCACAAATTGCCGCCACTAATTTTCCATCTAAATTAAAAGACTTTACCAAATGTATAATCTTTCCATTCTCTTTTAAGTTTTTTGCTCCAGGCATTCCACCCGGTAGAATAATACAATCGTAATTCTCATGGACTAAATCAGAAATTATTATGTCAGCCTTTATAGTTATTCCATGTGAACCAGTTACTTCAATATCTGCAATAGAACACATATCACATCTTAAATTAGCTCTTCTTAAAACATCTACCACCGTAAGGGCTTCAATTTCTTCAAAACCATTAGCTAGAAATATTACTGAATTTCTCATTTTTCCTCTCCTATCCATCCCATGGACCTCTTTATTGCTTTATGCCAACCAGCTAGCAATTCTTCACTTTTTTCGTTTTTCATATTTGGATTAAATCTAGAAGCCAAACCCCAATTTTGAGCTATTTGTCTCTTATCCTTCCAATAGCCCACTGCAAGGCCTGCTAGATATGCAGCTCCCAGCGCCGTTGTTTCTGTAACCAAGGGTCTTTCAACTGAAACGCCTAAAATGTCTGACTGAAATTGCATTAGAAAATTGTTGGAGCAAGCACCTCCATCAACCTTTAAAGCACTAAGGCTTATTCCAGAGTCTTCCTCCATAGCTTTTAACACATCATAGGTTTGATAAGCTAATGCCTCAAGTGTAGCCCTAATGAAATGTTCTTTTTTAGTCCCTCTAGTTATTCCAACTATTGTTCCTCTGGCATAGGGATCCCAGTAAGGAGCCCCTAAACCTACAAAGGCTGGCACCATATAAACCCCATTGGTATCTAAAACTGAACAGGCATATCTTTCAGTTTCTTCAGCATCTTTTATCATTCTCATTTCATCTCGTAGCCACTGTATAGCTGCCCCAGCAATAAAAACACTGCCTTCAAGAGCATATTCTACTTTATCACCTATTCCCCATGCAATTGTTGTTAAAAGTCCCTTTGTGGATTTAACTGCCCTTTCTCCAGTATTCATAAGTAAAAAGCAACCTGTACCGTAGGTGCTTTTTGCAGTACCCGGAGTAAAACAAGTTTGGCCGAACAAAGCTGCCTGTTGATCTCCTGCATCACCACAGATAATAAGTTCTTCTCCAAATAAAGCCTTATCCGTAGTTCCATAAATACATGAGGAGGGTTTAACCTCTGGAAGCATGGAGGCGGGTATATCAAAGATTTCTAATAGTTCCTCATCCCATCTTAATTCATGAATATTATAAAGCATAGTTCTTGATGCATTAGTATAATCAGTTACGAAGACCTTACCCTTAGTTAAATTCCATATTAACCAAGTATCTATGGTTCCAAAAATCAGATTTCCTTTTTCTGCCTCTAACCTTGCACCCTCTACATTATCAAGAATCCATTTTATCTTTGTAGCAGAAAAGTAACTATCTAAAATAAGTCCAGTTTTTTCAGTTATAAGTTTTTCTTTACCACTGGCCCTTAATTCATCACAATATTCAGCAGTCCTTCTGCACTGCCACACAATGGCATTATATATTGGTATCCCAGTTCTTTTATCCCATATCACAGTAGTTTCTCTCTGATTTGTTATACCTATTCCAGCTATATCTTTTGCGGTTATCCCACTTCTAATCATAGCTTCCGAACATACAGAAAACTGAGCTGCCCATATATCTATTGCGTTATGTTCCACCCAGCCTGCCCTTGGATAAATTTGTGCAAATTCATTCTGGGCTGAACTTACTATATTTCCTTTTTCATTAAAAATAATGCATCTACAACTAGTTGTACCCTCATCTAAAGACATAATGTACTTTGACATGTACCCCCATCTCCTTATTTAGGGAGCATCAAGAAAATAACAAGCCAGCTTTCGGTCTTTTTTGGGCTTCTTATTTTCTTTCACCTCCCTTATTATCTTAATTTAATTTCTTTTATAGCATCGTCAGTTGCTACTAACATTAGATTTTTACCTCTACCAGCTCTATTTTGAACTTTTATATCAGAAAGTACAAACTCTTGCTTTAAAGCTTTATTCGATAATAAAACTATCTTTTTAGTAGATTTTTTTAATTCATTTTCCTTATCTACTAATACTACAAAACTAGCTTCGTCATCCTCTTGAAGACTTATTCCTGTAACACCAGATGCAATTTTCCCCATATAACTTACATCCTTACTTTCAAATCTAATGCACATTGCTTTCTTTGTGATTACAAGTAAATCTTTTTCAGAAAGATTGTCACCGAACAATACCGAAATTAATTGATCATTATCACTCTTTAGCTTGTATCCAATTGTCGAAGAATATTCTCCTGCAAATTCTGATAAAACACTTCTCTTTATAAGACCCTTTTTGCTAACAAAATATATACTTAAATCTTCATCTGTATTTACCACAGAAACAGCACCAATAATGGTTGCATTATTGTCGAAAACATCTACTAAATTAGATAATTCAATTTTATCCTTTAAATTTTCTAATATAAATGCTGGGATATTATACACCTTTCCACTAGAAGAAAAAACTAATATCTTACACATAGAATTAGTCTGAATTACTGTTTCTCTACCTGCATTAAACTTTGAGACATCGCAACTACTAATTTCTCCGCCTTTTGATATTTTCAGCACGTAACTTTTAAACTGATATTCAGATATATATTCAATATTTATAATTTCATTCATTTCATTAATATTAAATAATTGTGTGCCAATAGTATTTCTATCAATATCCATTAATTCTGGTTCTTCTAATGAAAATTCTAGTCCTGTAGAGGTTTGTATTCTAAGAAAACCTCTTTCCCTTTCATCAGGTACAAACTTTACATCCATAAGTTTTTCATTTCCTCTAAGCTTTAAGGCCATGATTTTCGAATAATTAGTTATGAACTTATCTAATCCACATTTTTTTATATTACCGTTACTTGTGAAAAGAATGAACTCTCTTTTTAAAGCAGAACTAGCTATAGAATGAACTGCAATAATTTTTTCCTTTGAGAGATCTAATCCTCTTATAATACTATCAATCTTTTCACCTTTTTCCTTCCATTTAAGTTCAGAAATAAGGGCCGCTTTAATATTATACATATTTCCTTTATCAGTAAAGAACATTATCTTGTCTATTGTATTGGATTGAAATAAATATTTATTAAAATCCCCTTCTCTGTATTCAATGTCCTCAACATTTGTATTAGACCTATTATAAGATTTTAATGGTACTCTCTTTATATACCCTTCATTGGACATGGTTACCATAGTATCTTCTATTACCATAAGTTCCTCTATATCAATTTTAGCTTCCTCATCATTTTCAACGATAACTGTCCTTCTTGGATCCCCGTATTTTTCTTTTACTTCATTCAGTTCCATTTTAATAATCTTAAGAAGTTCTTCTTGACTATCAAGGATTTTTTTCAAAGCCTTTATTAACTTTTCTAATTCCTTATATTCTTTTTCGAAAACTTTAATTTCAAGACCCGTCAATCTATAAAGCATCAGCTCCACGATAGCCTCAGCCTGAGGTCCGGTAAAGCCAAATTTTTCACATAAGTTATTCTCAGAATCTTTTTTGGATTTTGATGCCCTAATAGTTACTATTATTTCATCTAATATATCGATAGCTTTAATAAATCCTGCCACTATATGATATCTTTTTTCTGCTGATGCCAGCTCTTTTCTTGTTCGTCTTGTAACAACTTCCTTTTGATGGTTAATATAGTGATAAAGTATTGCTTTAAGTCCAAGCGTCGCAGGTTTTCCATCTGCAATCGCCACCATATTAAAGGAGACATTGCATTGTAGCTCTGTTTTCTTGTAAAGATATTTTAATATTTTTTCCGCTGAATCTTCTGTGGCAGATTTCCGTAGCTCAATTACTGCTCTAATTCCATTTCTATCAGATTCATCTCTTATGTCCGTAATTGCTTCTAGAGCTTTAGCATGTCTTTTATCGTCAGTCATTTCAGACATAAATTGAAGTAATTTAGCTTTATTCCTTCTGTAGGGAAATTCAGTAATAACTATTCCTATTCTACCACTTTCTAGTCTTTCAATATTTGCCTTAGATCTTAAAGTAACCTTACCTTCACCAGTTTCATAAGCCGAGATAAGAGCATTCTTACCAATTATACTTCCACCAGTGGGTAAATCTGGTCCTTTAATATACTCCATTAATTGGGCAGTAGTTATATCTTTATTATCTATAAACGCAAGAGTACCATCTATCACTTCGATTAAGTTATGTGGAGGTATATTAGTAGCAAGTCCAACTGCGATTCCAAAAACACCATTTACTAATAGATTTGGGTATCTTGCAGGTAATACCTTTGGTTCTAATTCCGAGGCAGAATAGTTCTCTACCATGTCTACTACATCTTTATCTAAATCCTTAAGTAGTTCAAGTGCTATGGGGGTAAGTCTTGCCTCTGTATAACGCATTGCTGCAGCATTATCTCCATCTATACTTCCCCAATTTCCATGTCCATCAATTAAAGGCTTTCTTGTAGAAAAGTCCTGTGCAAGAATTACCATTGCATCATAAACTGAAGCATCTCCATGTGGATGATACTTACCTAGAATATCTCCAACTATTCTTGCAGACTTAAAATAAGGTTTATCTGGAAAAGCTTTTAACTGGTATGCGCCAAATAAAATCCTTCTATGAACTGGTTTTAACCCATCCCTTACATCAGGAAGTGCTCTATCCTTAGCAACCTCTACTGCATAGGGAAGATAATTATCAGGCATTGCTTCTTCAATTGGAACTTTAATAATATTATTATCCTTAGGTATATCAATTTTTTTAGCCATTTATTTCATCCTCTCTAAAACTCAGCATACTTATACAAATAATGTTTTCTTGGTTCAACAACATCTCCCATTAAAAGAGAAACCATTTTTTCTGCCTTGACTGCATCTTCTAACGTTACTTGTTGAAGAGTTCGAGTTTCAGGATTTAAAGTTGTATCCCAAAGTTGATCTGGGTTCATTTCTCCAAGACCTTTATACCTTTGTATTAAGAAGCCTTTACCTATTTCTTTTTTTACCTTTTCAAGATCATCATCACTATAAGCATATTTCACAAGGTCTGCACCTTTAGTATGTTTATATACCTTATAAAGTGGGGGCAAGGCAATATAAAGATGTCCATTTGTTATTAGTGGCCTCATATATCTATATAAATATGTCATCCAAAGTGTTCTTATATGGTAACCATCTACATCCGCATCACTCATTATAATTATTTTATTGTATTTTAAATCTGATTCCTTATAGTTATCCAATATCCCCGTCCCTATGGCAACATTGAATATCTTAAGTTCTTCACTGGCAATAACATTTTCAAGTTTTTGCTTTTCTGTGTTCATAATTTTCCCTTTAGAAGGCATTATTGCTTGAAATCTTCTATCTCTAGCTTGTTTTGCACTTCCACCAGCAGAGTCACCCTCTACTACTATGAACTCGCAATGTTCTGGTTCTTTAAGCGTGCATACTGCGATCTTGCCTGCTAATGGAGCTGTTCCCTTACCAACTTTTTTCTTTTCAGCTTCATTTATTTTTTTAATTTTTTCTCTTCTAGCAGCCGCATCTAAGGCATTAGTAATTAAGCTAGTAGCTGTTTCCTTATTATCTTCAATCCACTCAGATAATTTTGTATAAGTTAAATCATTCATTATGGTATAGGCTTCGTTGTTACCCAGTTTAGTTTTAGTCTGACCTTCAAAAATAGGATTATTTATTTTAATTTTTACAATTGTTGTTAAACCTTCTCTTAAATCGTCACCTTCAAACTCTTTATCTTTTTCTTTAATAAGGTTAAGTTTCTTAGCCCACTCTTTAAAGACTCTTGTCATTCCAGTTTTAAACCCAGTTTCATGAGTTCCTGACTCTGTTGTTGGTATATTATTAACATAACTTGCTATATATTCAGTAGTTGAGTCAGTAAATTGCATACAGATTTCAGCATTTATACTTATTCCATTTACTTCTCTGTCACCCTCAAATAAAATTGGCTCCTTATGTAACACCGTTTTACTTTCATTCAAATAATCTATAAAATCTAATAACCCTCTCTCAGAATGGTATTCCTTTGTTATTGACTCTTCTTTTCTATTATCAATAAGAATAAGCCTTATTCCTTTGTTCTGATAAGATAATTCTTGAAGTCTTTCATCAATATAATCAAACTTAAAGTCTGTGGATGTAAAGACCTCTTTATCGGGCATAAAGGTAACTCTAGTACCGGTTTCCTCTGTTTTACCAACCACCTCAAGTTTTGTTACTGGAGTTCCTGGCATAATTTTTTTTAGTTCCTTATCGTAAGCATTTTCAAATCGTTGTCTATAAATATTACCCTTTTGATTAACTTCTACAACCAACCATTCTGAAAGTGCATTTACTACTGCAGCACCTACTCCATGTAGCCCACCAGAGGTCTTGTAATTTTTATTATCAAACTTACCTCCAGTATGAAGTTCAGTATAAACCATTTCCACACCAGATTTCTTTTTAATAGGATGAATTCCTGTTGGAACTCCTCTACCATTATCTTCTACTGTAAGACTTTTATTGGCGTTTAAGGTAATAATGGCCTTGTCACCGTATCCATTAGATATTTCATCGATTGCGTTGTCCAATATTTCCCATATGCAATGATGTAATCCTTTGCTTCCTGTTGAACCTATATACATTCCTGGCCTTATTCTAACCGGCTCTAATTTTTCTAATGAAGTCAAATCAGTTACTTCATAGGATTGTGCATCATTAATTTCTGTACTCATATTAATCCCCCATATTTGCTTTTACTTAGGCATCTATAATAAAATATACTAGCATATATACCTATTATTTTTTTTAAGATGTCTTTATCTTTCATATGTTATTCTATAGTTTTATTTCATTTACGTAAAGGAAAATAAAAAAATAAATTCTGTTTTCTATTTAAAACAGAATTTATTTAAGCTCATTAATTTTGTTTAATCATAAAACCACAAGAAAGTCGTATTAAATACCTTATACTATTATCACTTAAAGGATATCGAAGGTCTAATTTTTTTGTTGACTCTACTATCATACTTAAAGCTATGTTTTCCTTCTTTTGATCCTCTAGTTCTTTCATGTTACTTTCTACGTAATATACACATTCAGAAACTATTCTTAAAATATTCTTCACATTCTCATAAGTTAATTCCTTACCTAATAACGTATCCAAAATAGAATAGGTTATGCCAAAATAATTTTCATCAATATTTTCACCCTTTTCCTTGATAAGGTAAAAAAAGTACACAAAACCAACTACTAAGGCAACAAAAAATAAAAATGGTAATATAGTCTGTAACATAGAACTTCCTCCTTTACCTTCTAATATCTTATACTATTGTTATATGCTAAAAGTTAGAAAAGGTACGACTTTATTTTCTATGTACAGATTCCATGCCGCTGGAAATAATATGTAGAGAAATTATCTAGATAAATATTGTCGCTGTAATTCATACATTTTGAAATACAATCCATTTTTGTTAATTAACTCTTTATGTGTTCCTCTTTCTACAATAAAACCTTTATCCAATACTAAAATCTCATCCATTTTCTCCATTGCTATTAATCTATGTGTAATCATTAATATTCCTTTATCTCTAATATTTTTATACAACGATTCCAAGAACTTCTTCTCCAAAAGCATATCCATACCTGCAGTGATTTCATCCATAATTAAAAAACTACTATTTTTTAACATGGCTCTTGCTATGCCTAAACGTTGTCTCTGCCCTCCTGAAATCTTCATTCCATTCTCTCCCATCTCAGTTTCATAACCTTCAGGAAGTGATTTAATAAATTCTTTCATGCCACAAATCTCCACTACCTTTTCAATTTCTTCCTGTGTACTACTGGAATTTGCAATTAAAAGATTATTTTTTATACTTGCATTAAAAAAATAAATTTGTTGATTTACCACAGAAAATTGCTCTTCAATTTTTTCTTGCTTTAAAGAAGTCAATGAATGTCCATCAATTTTTACACTTCCCATTTGAGTTTTTAACCAATTTAACATTATGAAAGATAATGTACTTTTTCCGACTCCACTTGATCCAACAATGGCAATTTTCTTTCCTTTACTAAGCTTAAAGGAAATATCTTTTAACAGTATTTTATCTGATCCAGGATACTTAAAATCAACCTTATCTAATTCAATACATTTTCCAACTAGGCTAATTTCAGTACTTTCATTATTGCCATCTGCTTTACGAGTACAATTATCTGCCATATTAAAAATTCGATCTGCCGAGGCTTTAGTCTGTTCCAGCCTTTGAAACATTAATGGAATCTGTGATGCAGCCTCAAAAAGTGCTATTGTACTCAATGCTACTATAGCTAGTGTTACTCCATTTAGATTATTTTGTCTAATAATTATGGCAGAAGTTATTAAGCAAATTACCATAGTAACGTTAGATAAAAAGAAAATTGAATTATTAGAAATACTTTGCCATATTGCTAATTTAGTCTGTAAAGCATATAAATTTTTTAGTTGTGAATCTAGGTTTTCCTTATACCTTAACATAGCTGAATTAGCAAATATATCAGCTGTACCAGAAATTAAATCTAATAATTTAACTTTTATTTTTGAGAGCTTAAGAATTATTTCTTTATTCATACCCTTTGTACAACTCCAAATTAGTAGAGGAACAAAAATAATAGTAAATATGTAACTTAAAAAGAATCCTAAAGCAACTATCTTCCCAAAGAAGGAAAGTAGAATACATCCTAAAAGTCCAATAATTATAGACACCATAAAAGGGTTAAAGGTTCTTAAATAAAACTCTTGCAAGGTCTCTATGTCGTTAATAATTCTAGTAAATATATCTTCTTTATCCATCTGCATATAAACATCCATATCAGCTGCTTCTACTTTGCCATATAACCAAGCCCTTAACTTACTTAATAGTTTGAAAGTGGTATCATGTGAAATTAGTCTTTCTAGATACCTAAAAACACCTCTAGAAAGTCCTAGAAATCTCACCCCTACTACGGGAACCATTATGTCAGCTATAGATGGATGTAATGCACAATAAGAGATAATGAAGGCAGACAGAGAAAGAAGACCCACCGAACTCATTATAGTAGCTATAGAAATAACTATTACTAAAATAGCCACCTTTATATTTTTTTTAACTAATAAATTAAATAATCTAATTAGGCTCATGAATATCCCCCCAAACGTTTAGAAGGTTATAGTAATTACTTTTCAACTTAATAAGTTGTTCATGGGTTCCTTCTTCTACAATACTTCCATTCTCAAGCACATATATTTTATCTGAATTAATAATAGTAGGTATACGATGAGCAATTGTTAAGGAGGTTTTCCCACCCACAAGTATTGCTATAGCGGCATTTACTTTTCTTTCAGTTTCAGGGTCTAAAGCTGAGGTTGGCTCATCTAAAAGTACAAATTCCACATCCTTTAGACATGCTCTAGCTATTGAAATTAGTTGAATTTCTCCACCACTTAAACTTATTCCACCATCACCAATTATTGAATTATATCCCTGAGGAAGGTCCTCGACAAAACTATTAACACCTGTAAGCTTAGCAATGTTTATTATCTCTTCATAACTAGCATTAGGTCTAGCCATAGCTAAGTTTTCTAAAACTGAAGCTTTGAAAATTTTAGGGTTTTGGGGAACATAGGCAAAACTATTAATCCAACTCTCTTTAGATATTTCATTTAATTCAATATCATTAACCTTTATGCTTCCTGAATATCCATTAATAAATCCCATGATTAAAGAAATTATAGTGCTTTTACCAGAACCACTTGGGCCTACTAAAGATATTCTCTTACCAAAAGGTATTTCCATTGAAAAGTTTTTTAATACTGATTGATCTTCAACGTATGAAAACCCTAAATTATTGATTGATATTTTTATATTTTTTAAAACATCTTTATGAGCTATGCTTAATGGCTCCGTAATCTTTTCTGAGAGTATTAAATAAACATCATCTGCAATAGAAACTGAGCTCATGGCTGAATGGAACTTGGCACCTAATTGTCTCATTGACTGATAATAATCTGGGGTTAATAGCAAAACAAAGAAGGCTGATTTAAAATTAAGCATTGAATACAATAGCCTTATTCCAAGTGATACAGAAATCAAAGCTGTACTTAGAGTCGCTATGAGTTCAAGTACAAGAGCAGATAAAAATGCAACTTTTAGCACTTTCACTGTAGCTTTTCTATAATCTTCACTTATTTCTTCAACAATCTCAGCCTGTCTTTTACTCCTTCCAAAGAGTTTTAAGGTAGGAAGCCCTCTTAAAACATCAAGAAAATGTCCCCCCATGGATTGGAGAGATTTCCATTGCTTTTTATTTAATTTATCAGCTAGTCTACCAATTAGCATCATAAAGATTGGTATTAAAGGTACTGTAAACAACATAATTAACCCAGAAATCCAGTCTTTTGAAACCACTACTATAAATATAATTGGAACCCAAACTGAAACTAAACTTATTTGTGGAATGAATTCAGAGAAATAAGCCTCCATTCCCTCTACTCCATCTTGAACTAAGGTAACAATTTCTCCTGGTTTTTCATCTTTCAATTTTATAGGCCCTTTTTTGATAAATGCATTTATTAAATTATTTCTTAAATTAGCTTTTATTTTTATAGAGGTTTGCCTGTTATAAAGATCCATGCCAAAACCTAAGATACATCTTAATATAATGATTAATATAAGCGCTACTATAATTTTAGTTATTTCCCCTATATTTTTTTTATTTATAAATATTTCATTAATAATGTTAGCCAGGAAACTTGCTTGAAAAATCGTTAAAGTGACCGCAGCAAGGTTTGCCGCAGTCACTTTAATCCAATAAAATTTCATGATTTTTAATTCTTTAAATAATCTTTTGTCAAACATAATTTCTCCTGTTTCTTTTAATATTCTAATTTATCCGCAGTTACTCTTTTTCTAAAAATCCAATATGTCCATCCTTGATAAATTACAACTACTGGAACTAAGGTTAAGGCAACGATTGTCATTATCTTTAATGTATAGGGTGAAGAGGATGCGTTAGAAATAGTAAGATTATATTTAGTATCTATACTAGAAACCATAACATTCGGATACAGACCTGCAAAAAGTGAGCCTACAGCAGCAATAACTGCGGCACCATTTAACATTAAGGCTTTGCCACTTTTTCCTTTACCCATATAATATATTGATATGGTTAAAACTCCAGCCGCTAACACTAACAATGTTACAGCTAATTTACTCTTAAATAAATCAGTTTCCATTGAAGTTAAAACTGTAAGCGCCGCCCCTAAAAACAAGGTAATTATTCCTAATTTTAGAGTTAAACCTTTAGCTCTATCCAGTATTATACCTTTAGTTCTTAAAGTAATAAATACAGCTCCATGGTATATAAAAAATACTAATCCAGTTAACCCGGCTAATAGAGAATAAACTGATATTAAGTCAAAGAATCCGCCAGCATAATTTTGACTGTTGTTAATTGGAACCCCTCTTAACAAATTACTAAGAGCAACTCCCCATAAAAGCGCAGGAATTAAACTTCCTAAAAACAGAGCTAGATCCCAGGTCTTTTTCCATGTTTTACTTTCTACTTTGCCTCTAAATTCAAAGGCAACCCCTCTAAAAATTAATGCGATAAGCATTAAAAATAAAGCTAGGTAATACCCACTAAACATGGTAGCATACCATACAGGAAAAGCAGCAAACATTGCGCCTCCGGCAGTTATTAACCAAACCTCATTCCCATCCCAAAATGGTCCAATGCTATTTATTAGCATTCTCTTTTCTACATCATTCTTTCCAATAAACGGCATTAAAATACATACCCCATAATCAAACCCCTCAAGAAAGAAAAAGCCACAAAATAGTACTGAAATTAAAATGAACCAAAGTACATTTAAGTCCATAATTCTATGCCCCCCTTCTGATTTTTACTTATTGTATCTGATAATTCCACATCTTTCTTAATAAATTTAACAATTAAATATAAGTCAACTACTGCTAGAACACCATACACAATTGCAAATCCAATTAGTGAAGTCAATACAACTCCAGCACTTACTGAACTAGACACACCTGCATCCACCTTTAACAATCCATAAACCACCCAAGGTTGTCTACCTATTTCGGTTAACATCCAGCCTGCTGAATTACAAAGATAAGGCAATGGAATAGTAAATAGTAATACCTTCAAAAACCAGTTTGTTTTGACTAATTTCTTTTTAAATAAAAGGAAAGCTGCCACTATCATTTCTAATAGCATAAAAGAACCACCAAAAACCATAGTTCTAAAACTCCAGAAAGATATTTTTACAGGTGGAACATAGTTTCCCTCTCCATATTGTTTTTGGTATTGTTCCTGAAGTTCATGTATACCGGTAACTCTTCCAGTGAAATTACCAAAACTTAAAAAACTTAGCATATTAGGAACTGCTAAATCAAATGAATTTTCACCTTTTTCCTCATCGATTTTAGCAAACAAGCTTAGCGGAGCAGAATCTTTAGATTCCCATAAGGCTTCAGCTGCTGCCATTTTCATTGGCTGATGTACCACAAGATATTTACCCTGCGCATCTCCAATGCCCATTACAAAGAATAGGCTAACTAAACCAAAAACAACTCCCAACTTCATGGATTTCGAAAAAACATCAATATCCTTTTTACGTAAAAGATTATAGGCACTAATGCCAATCATAAACATTGCACCTGTAACAAAGGCTGAAAAAAGAGTATGTGGAAACTGAAGCCAAACCTGTGGGTTTTTTATTAAAGCGAAAAAATCCACCATTTCAGCTCGTCCATTTCTTAAAATATATCCTGTAGGCTCTTGCATAAATGCATTAGCAACAATTATCCAAAAGGCTGATAAACAACCAGATAAAGCAACTAACCAGATACTTGCTAAATGAACTTTCTTAGGGATTTTATCCCAGCCAAAAATCCATATGCCTAAAAAGGTTGATTCAATAAAAAATGCCGCTAAAGCCTCAATAGCTAAGGGGGCACCAAATATATCACCTACAAATTTTGAATAGCCTGACCAATTCATTCCGAACTGAAATTCTTGAACTATTCCCGTTGCAACTCCCATAGAAAAATTAATTAAAAAAAGTCCACCAAAATATTTCGTCAATTTTTTATAACGTTCATCATTTGTTCTATAATATTGAGTTTGCAGAAGGGCTACTAAAATTGATAAACCTAAAGTAAGAGGTACAAAAAGAAAATGATAGATGGTTGTTATCGCAAATTGCATTCTTGAAAGTGTAAGTACATTAAACATTTTATTTCTCCCTTCTTATTTAAATTGCACAAATTATATTTTTAATGGATAAGATAGCCTCTTTATAAATATTATTTCCATGAACTTTATTGAAACTTTCAAGGAAGTCCTTATTAAATTTCAGATTTAGCTTTTGAATATTAACATTATCTTCAAGCGCCACATCAAAGTCCTTTGAATCATCCTTTATCTGGTATAAAAAGCCAAGAATAAGTCCTATATCTCCCATAAGTTTAATCTGTTCCTCCGTTGCGCCTGCGAGTCTAGCACCTTCGCTACAACTTGTAGAAATTAGCATAGCTGTCTTTCTTCTAATTATGTCTAAATACAAATCCGAATTCAAAAGAGTGTTAATGCTTTCACTTTGAATTATCTCTCCAAAGCACATTTCCATAGATGTTTTTACCATGTTTTTAAAATATAAAAGACTAGGGAATTCGGCTGCTAACCTAAAGGCTTCTAGGTAAAAGACATTTCCAATTAAAATAGAATTTTTATTACCCTTAATATTATTTAACGACTTTTGACCTCTCCGTTCTTCTGCTTCATCTATAACATCATCATGTATTAGACTTGCTGTATGTAGAAGTTCCAAAACAGTAGAAAGTTTAATTAAATTTAGGTCATGTTCTTTTTTAAAACATTTATAGGATAACACTACCAACATAGGCCTTAGTCTGTGACCCTTACTATTAATAAAATATCTCATATAATTCCCTGTTTTTTCTTCATCAATATTTTCTAAAATCTCATCAATGTAGGTAGTTACTTCACCTAATTCATCTCTGATTAAATCTAATACTTCTTCAAATGTCATAATATCCTCCAAGCAATTATTCTACTTTTGTAAATACAAAGGTAAATGCATATTTAAGATATTTTAAAAAATTACGTAAATTATAATTTTTCAAGCCACACATTACATAATGCATAGTTATTCCAAGCCTACCTTTAGTCTCCATTCCAAGAGCCATTCCAATACTAGAAATATATATAGGAATCACCCAACCAAGATCAACCGCTTTAAATGGTTTTAATTTTTCTTCTTCAATAGTAGCAACTACATTTTTACCACATACTTTACCTGCTTCATATGCAAAATTAACTGTTCTTCGTAAGTAAGTTTCACCACTCTTTATTGCAGCCGCATCTCCCGCTACAAATACCTCTAGATGCTCCGGTACTCTTAAAAACTCATCTACTATAATTCTTCCATCAAAAAGCCCCTTATGGTTACCTACTGCTTTTATAGACATTTTTACACCACTACACCAACAGAAAAAAGCATCTTGAATTTCACCTTTATTTTTTAACTTTACAACGTTTTTTTCAAAAGAAATTACTTCTTCACCAGTTATAAAATTTATATTCATTAATTTCATTTTGTCTAAAACAAACTTGGACATTTTTTGACTTAACATAGGAAGTATTCTTTCAGCCTTCTCTATAAGAGTAATAGTTATTTGTCCTTTGTTTACCTTAGCATAATGATACAAATTACAGGCTAATTCTATTCCAGTAAAACCTGCTCCCGATATAACTAAATTTAATTTTGGCCTTTTTATTAGTGATGCTCCAAATTCTTTTCTAATTCTTAAGGCATCCTCTAAGCAATCTAATTTTAAATTCTTTTGAAATTCCTCATCATGATTAAAAAAATTAGATTTAGATCCAGGGGAAAAAATAAGATAGTCGTAGGTCAATTCTTTTTCTTTCATAAAAATAGTTTTTTTATGAAAATCAACAAAATCAACAGACTTATTAATAAATTTTATAGCTTTAGGTAACATTTTTTCAATGTCTTCCATTATGAATTTCTCTTCTACTCTATTTCCTGAAACATCAGGTAAGGATGGTAACATAGTAGAATATTTATTTTTATCGATTAATATTATTTCTACCTTTTTATCAAAAGGCAACTGGTTAAATACTTGCTTTGCAGCCGCAACACCTGCAAAGCCTCCACCAATAATTACAACTCTCATAATCTTTCCTCCTGTTGAAGTAAATACTTATTTTAAGTCTTTTATTAAAACTATTCTAGCAGGAGCGCCATCTACTCCCTTAATTTTTAGTGGTAAGGCACACATTAAATATTCAGATTCTTCTATTTCCTTTAACCTAACACCTTCTATGATAGTTATCCCCTTACTAAATAGTATTTTGTGGGTATCATGATCTGGTTGAGTTCGCTCAATTCCAAAGGAATCTATTGCCACTCCTATTATTTGTTTTTCTGCCAGATACTCTGCCCCACTTTTCTCAACATAAACAAAATCAGATTCAAATTCCTCGGTAAAGGAATTTCTAGTTTTAAGCAGTAAAAATTCACCAGGTTGAATTTTCTTCCCCATAAGATCTTCTTTTGTTATACTATCTACTACCTTTGTTAGATCCAAAACTCTACACTTTGTAATTAATTTATTTAAATCAATTTGATCAATGGTAGCACCGCTATCATCAACGTGATAAGGAGCATCGATATGGGTCCCTGTATGCAAGTTCATACTTAAGCTAGACTCATTAATACTATCCTTTGGAATCTTTCTTTCAAATTTAATTATTGGTCTTTTTTCCTCTAGATTCTTATATACTCCCATATCTTTTTCAATTGTCATAGATATATCATAGATAATCATGTTACTCCCCCTCAATCAGCCGCAGTATTCCACCACTGCCTACCATCTTTTTCGATTAAATCTATTGCTTCCCTTGGACCTGAGGTTCCCGCTGAATAATTAGGATATTCATGTAAAGTTGTTTTAAATTGATTTTCAATACTTTCAATAAACTTCCAGGAGTATTCAAGTTCATCCCATCTAGTAAACAAAGATGAGTTATTTCTTATTGCTTCAAGTAATAATCTCTCATAGGCCTCAGGTGAATCATTTAGATACTTGCAGCTCTGACAGTAATCAAGCTGGACTTTTTCCATTTTAAACTCACTACCAGGTTTTTTAGCATTTATCTGAAAGAAAAATCCCTCTTCTGGCTGTATTTTTAATACTAAAAGATTATGAACAACCTCATTAAAGTCCTTATAATAATTAATTCCAGGAAGTTTTTTAAACTGAATAACTATCTCAGTACTTTTAGTATTCATTCTTTTCCCTGCTCTTATATATATAGGTACTCCTCCCCAACGAAAATTATCGATATAAGTCTTTAAAGCAATAAAAGTATCCGTATTTGATAGGGGGGAAACTCTGTCTTCTTCTCTGTATGCCACAGCTTTCTTACCATCAACTTCACCTTCACCATATTGACCGCGAACAATATTCTCCTTAAAAGACGCAGCAGTAAAAAGTCTCAATGATCGTAATACCTTAACCTTTTCATCTCTTATTGATTCAGGTTCAAAGTCTACTGGAGGTTCCATGGCTATCATTGTTAACATTTGTAATAAATGATTCTGCAGCATGTCTTTTAAAATGCCCGCATTTTCATAATATCCCCCTCTATTCTCTACACCTAAAAGTTCATTGGAGGTAATTTGAATATTATCGATATAATTTGCATTCCATAAAGGTTCAAACAATGAATTACCAAATCTAATTGCTAATATGTTTTGGATCATTTCCTTGCCCAAATAGTGATCTATTCTAAATATATTCTCTTCAGGTATCAACTTTGATATATTATGATTTAAGATTCTAGCTGTTTCTAGACTTGATCCAAAAGGTTTTTCTATCATTATCCTTTGCCAGCCATTGGCTTTGTCAACCATACCATTGCTTTTTAAATTTCTAATTATCCCTTCAAAAAACTCTGGGGCAACGGCTAAATAATATAACCTTTTACCTCCTGTTAAGTGTTTGGTATCCATTGTTTCCAAAAATGTATCTAAATCCTTATATCCCACTTTATCTGAAGTAAAATCAAAGTTTTTATAGAAAATCCTCATACTAAATTTATGCCACAACTCGTCATTTAATGAAAATCGAGAGAACTTTTTCACAGATTCGTACATATCTTCTCGGTACTCCTCATTTGTCTTTTCTCGTCTACCTATAGACACAATCGTAAAATTTTCAGGTAATTTTTCCTCGTACATCAAACTAAAAATAGCAGGAATAAGTTTTCTTTTTGTCAGATCCCCAGTGCCACCAAAAATTACAAATATACTAGAAAGTTCTTTATCCATACTTTGCTCCATTCCAGTTAATAATAATTAGTTATAAATATATTATATCCGTTATGCTTTTATCTTTCAATAAAAACCAAGAAGAAAAAAACTTTATTCTTTAAAGGTAACCCTTACTTCTTTTAACATATCCATAATAGGTAAGCCATAAGGGCATTTTTCTTCACAAACTCCACATTCAACACAATCCTTAGCTCTTAGAGCTTGAGCAAAATATCTTTCTTCAGCCCAAGTTCCAAGATTATATCTATTTTTGTATCCACTCATTAAAAACATGCTAGGTATATCTATTTTTTGCTTGCAAGGACCACAATAACCACATCGCCTACAAAAATTACCAGTTAATTCTTCAGAAATCTTATTTATTCTTTCTATTTCTTCCTGAGATAAGCTAGAGTTATCTCCTACAATACTTGTATTTTCTTCAACTTCCTCAAGGGTAGCCATCCCAGGGATCGCCATTGTAACTGATGGGTTTTTTAAAATGTACTTTAAGGCAAGTTTACCATCGATAATTGCACCACCAGCCATTGGTTTCATGGCAATTACCCCTATATTTAACTGATGAGCCCTACTAAATAATTCTTCTGCTTGATTTTCCACAATATTATAGGGATACATTATAGTTTCGAAATATCCTGTTTCAATTGCAATTTTAAGTAAATCTATACTATGAGAAGTAATTCCTATATGCCCTATTTCTCCTTTTTCCTTTGCCTCCAATAATGCTGAGTAAGCACCATTTTCACTTAAAACCAATTTCAATTCTTCTTCAGTTTTTATATTATGTAATTGATATAAATCTATATATCCTGTTCTGAAATTCTTTAAACTTATTTTCAAATCCCTTTCCATAGATGTTTTATCTCTAGCCATACTTTTAGATGCCAAAATCCAGTTTTCTCTTTTTCCAACTAAAGCTTCACCTATATATTCTTCTGAAACCGAATAACCTCTTGCACTATCAATAAAATTAATACCCTTTTCCTGTGCTTTTAATAATAATTCTTTAACCTCTATTAGATTCACCCTCTGTATAGGAATGCCCCCAAAGCCAATAACTGATACTCTTAAATTGCTTTTTCCTAAAGCTTTAAATTCCATTATATCGCTCCTAATCAATGCCTTATACTTCTTTACTCCAAATGTACTCTCCATCAGTTTTTATATATCTAATTCTATTTTCGAATACAACCTTAGATATTCCATCAATAAACCTTCCGACTTCATCAAATATTGGTGCTATAATAAATTTACATTCTTCATTAACATATCCCCATTTACCATTTACCTCTACAGATATTAGACCTTCTGAAATTGTATCCACATTATCAAATTTAGGACCTATTAACTCCATACCAAGTTTATCTATAAATCCATATTTTTCACCAACAGCAATGGCTGCAAAACCTTCATAAAAATCGTCTGCCCAATCATATTTTAAAGGTATAATAATTTCACCATTTTTATCTATAAAGCCATATTTATCATTGACTTCAACCACTGCTAATCCCTCATTAAAGTCGTTTGCAGTTGAATACTTTGGTGCAATAACCATATTGCCTTGTTTATCAATATATCCATATTTATTCTTTACTTGAACTGCAGCAAGTCCTTCTGAGAATTTATTAGCATAATCATATTTAGGTTCAATAATCATGTTACCAATTTTATCAATATAGCCTAGCTTCCCGCCCAATTGAACAAGTGCAATTCCTTCACTAAAATCTGAGACATCTAAGAACTGCTCCTTAATTATGACCTCTCCTAATTGATTAATATATCCCCATTTATAGCCAACTTTAACTGCAGCAAGTCCATCTGAAAACCCATAAGCCTCATCATATTTAGTTTCTATAACTAAATTAGCATTATTATCAACATAACCTTTCTTTCCGCCTAATTCCACCACTGTGTAGCCTTCACTTATTTCATATACATCATCGTATTCGCTTTCACTCATGAAATTGCCGTTTTTATCAATAAATTTAACTTTTTCACCGATTCCGATAATTGCTAATTTATCATTAAATTCTTCAGCATAATCAAATTGTGGTTTTATACAAATCTCACCGATTTTATTAATATAGCCATACTTTCCATTTAATTTTACTGGATAAAGAGTGTTATCATTTATCATTTTAATTTCTCCTCATTTTTATATATTTTTTCTTTTCTTAGAATTCATATTTTTTCAATATATTTTCCGCCATATTTTTAAGATCTAAAATTGTTCCATGGTTTACTATAATCTCATGACAAAGATTATTTACTATATAGGTGGCATCGACTTCTGTGTTATGAAGCGAACTGCTAGCATTTACAGTATTCTCCCCATCTCTTAAAACAAGTCTCTTCCTTCTAACCTCGTTGCTAATGCTAATTCCTATAATTAAATAGCCCTTATTATTAAAGTAATTGAAATCTGAAATTGTTCTTCCCCCAACAATAATGGACAGTTCATGATTTCTTATTAGAGATAGTTGCCTAAGTAGTTCTTTATTGTAATTTTCTCCTTCAAACCCAGAAAGATTGAATCCATACATATTCTGACCACTCTCATAAATAAGTGCTAGAATATAATCACACATAATATTAACATCCATCTCTCTTAATTTGTCTGCAGTAGTTTGCCCAATATACCTTTCCTTATCTCTCCAAGATGGATTAATTTTAGAAACTTTCATCATCTCTCTGCAAAGCACACCCATATTATAGATCTTTGAATTCTTCCTCAAAGAGGTAAATTGTTCTGCAAGTGCATCTTTTCCAGCACCCATTTCCCCAAAAATCACTATGCCATTGTAAACCTTCTCCACGAAAATACCACTCCTGTACTACAATTTACTTTATTATTACCTGGACTCTACCTACCTGACCATCTTCTAATCTTACCTTTATGCCTCTTGGATGATTTGCAGAATTGGTAAGGATATTTTTTACAGTTCCTCGAGTCAATTTACCCGTCCCTTGATCATTTTTCAAGACAACATCCACAAGTCTACCAGGATATATATCTGATCTTCTCTGTCCATTCATATCTAGCTCTCCCTCTTATTCATTATTTCAATAATCATTTCTACCCTATTAAATGGAGTCATAAAATAGATTCCATCCACATAATCTTTAATTTTATTTGCAATTTCAACAGCCATATCAATTCCTACTTTTTCTGCCTCTGCCTTATTCATATCCAATTTAAATCTATCAACATAACTGTTAGGAATATTTACACCGGAAAGCTCATTATTTAAAAACTGAGCATTTTTATAACTTACTATTGGCAGTATGCCTCCGAGTATTTTTACATTATACTCTTTTTTTATCCTCTTTAACGCCTCTATTGCTTTATCTTCATAAATTGGTTGTGTTAAAAAGAAACTTGCTCCTCTTTGAATTTTCTTTTCCATTCTAGAAAGCTCTATTTCTAAATTTAATACATTCAGGTTTAAAGCAGCTCCAATATTTATATCCTCCTCATGAAAAACCTCATTATTCATTTCAGTGAAAAGTTCTATAAGCTTAAAGGAATTTAAATTAAACACATTTTTAATTCCCACCTTATCTAAATCTGAAACGGGATCCCCAGTAATAGCTAAGATATTTCTGATCCCTTCAATGTGAGCAGCTAGTGTACCTGACCTTATAGCATTTATATTTTTATCTCTACAACAAACATGTGGCATAGCATCAATACCGATTTCTCTTTTGATTTTCGCAGCAATTATTGTAGCGTCAACCCTAACCTTTGACATGGGAGAGTCAGGCACTGTAATTAAATCAACCCCATTATCTTTTAATCGTTTAGCCCCACTCATAATCTTTTCTGTGGAAATATCAAAAGGTGGAGCTAATTCTACCGCTATAACAAACTCATTCTTTTCTAATTTACGAAAAAAAACATTACTTTTCTTTTTAACTTCTACTACATTAACTACCTCATTAATGACTTCAGAAATAATTGCCTTTTTATCTAGGTTTAGCATTTCCTTAAGTTTCCTTATATGCATTGGAGTGGTCCCACAACACCCTCCCAATATTCTTGCTCCTAGATTCTTAAAAACTTCCATTTTATCAGCAAAATACTCTGGATTATTTACAAAAACTGTTCTCTCATTAACTACTTCAGGATACCCACTATTAGGTAACACCGAGATTATTTCCCCAGAAATATTCAACCTTTTTAAAGCCTTATATAAATGTGTTGGTCCTGATCCGCAATTAAATCCATAGGCATCGAATAATTTAATAGAATTTAATTCATTTATTATTCGATTTACGCTTAAACCGTCTCTAGTAAATCCATCCGGGGTTATTGCAAACTGAATAAGTATAAAGTTTAAACTATTTTTTTCTTTTATGTATTGAAAAATTTCCTTTAGATAATCTAAACTACTAAAAGTTTCAAAAATAAATATATCTATATTACAGGAAATTAAGGTATCAACTATAAACTTATATTCATCAATAATATTATCTTCATTTTCATCTAATTTAGAATCACATATAGGTCCAATGCTAGCCCCTATAAAAGTTTCATTGTCTTTAATAGCTTCCGCTGCAATTCTACAACCACTTTCAATAATCACTTTAACTTGATTTCTAGAAAATCCAAGCGCCCTAGTATTGGCTGAGAACGTATTCGTTCTAATAAGTTTTGCTCCAGCATCGATATACTCTTTATGTATTCTTTTTATTATTTCCGGTTTGTCTATATTACCCATTTCGCAAAAGGAAACATTATCTCCGGTTATTTCAGAATAATATGTACCCATTGCTCCGTCAGTTATTAAGATATTTTCTTTTAAATAATTATGTATCATTATTCTCCCTTTCCTTGGTAAATGAGTGTTTATCTATCTTCAAAATCTAATATTTCTGTTGGACCATGTATAATCGTCCTATTGATCTGTAGAAACCCATTTTTATCTGGAGTAACTCTCCAGCTTACCATCATTATTTTACCATTTGTAATTTCAATGCCCGTTATCCCACGAGGATGTACGCAACACCCTGTATTAAAGTATGGCATTTCTCCTCTACTTGGAAATTTAGGACGATGTGTATGCCCACATATCATCATAACTCCATTTAACCTATTCCACTTATTAAAGTTTCTTTCTATTTTATGCTGTTTGTATATATTTTTTGCCGGACTTGCTGGATTCTTAAACCCTACAATATGCATATATCGCCAAAAATAACGTAACATAAACATAGATAATCTCCAAAGCTGATCATTAATTAAATCACCTTGATGTCCATGCACCACAAAAATTTCTTGAGAAGTTTGTTTATGCTTTAAGATTATGCTTTCATATACAATTATTCCTGGAAACAGGTGTGATTCCTTTTGTAAGTAATCATCATAATAATGATACAAGTTTTTCTCCACAAAATATGGGTTTTTAAGAAAAACATTATGATTACCAAATAACATTATGAATCTGTCTGAGTTATAAAACTTCTTAATTAATTCATAAACGTCACTATGGGCCCTTCTTATATAATTAAACTTTGCATGCTCCCAAAGTTCCTCTCCGTCTCCCACTTCCACATATGTATATTCTTTTTCATAATAATATTCTAGGGCATGATAGTAGATACTTTGATTATGTGCAAATTCATCAGACATACTGTTATCCCCTCGATGTATATCACTAAAAAAAATGAATTTTGAATTATCATCAAAAGAGATTTCCTTTGCATTTTTATATGTTTCATTTAATCGTTTTTCTGTTAACATAGCTATGCCTCCATTTTTTCTGTTATGCGACATAAAATTTTCCTATTGCAGAAAAATATAATCATAATTTATATAGCTATCATAACCCAATATCCTATAGGCTTCAATATCAATATTAGTTATTAGTTCCAATATTTTTCTAACTTTTAGAAAATTTGCTATTAATTTTGCCTTGTGCTATAATAAAATTATTAAAGTAAACACTTTCGATACAAAATTAGTGTATCATGATTAATGGTGTTTTTCTTAGGAGGATATTTTTATGAAATTAGGAACAGTAAAATGGTTTAATTCAGAAAAAGGTTTTGGGTTTATTGAAATTGATGGTGAAAAAGACGTTTTCGTTCATTCATCAGCAATCGAAGGAAGCGGTTCAAGAAAGAGCCTTGAAGAGGGTCAAAAAGTTCAATTTGAAACAGAAAAAGGTCCTAGAGGTCTTCAAGCAACTAACGTTACATTAGTATAAATATAACTTTAAATATATTAAATATTAATATATAGACAGCAAATATTTTGCCACCTTTTAAAGGTGGCTTTTTTAGTTATCTTAAATAAAATAACAGGTCAACTAAAGGACAATCTATGAAATCATAGTTCCTACACCTTCATTTGAAAATACTTCAAGTAGAAGTGAATGCGAAACTCTTCCATCAATAATATGAGTTCTTCTAACTCCACCTTTAACGGCTTCAATACAACAGTCTACCTTAGGAATCATACCGCCTGTAATTACTTTAGTTTCAATTAATTCTTTTATATCTTCTATTTTAAGTTGAGAAACCATAGTACTTTCATCTTTTGAATTAAGTAGAAGGCCTGGAACATCTGTAAGAAGTATAAATTTTTCTGCTTTAAGTTTAATACTAATTTTTGCTGCTGCTGAGTCTGCGTTAATGTTATATACCTTTCCATCATCTTGTCCAAGTGCCACCGTTGAAATAACAGGAATATATCCTCCATTTAAACAATGTTCGATAATTGAATCATTAACCTCAACGATCTCCCCTACGTATCCCAAATCTACTCCATTTTGAACCTCTGATTTTTTTGCTTTTAGTAAATCTGCATCAATACCGCAAAGTCCGATTGCCTTTCCTCCATTTTTATCTATTAATGAAACTAAATCCTTATTCACCTTACCTGCAAGAACCATTTGAACTACTTCCACGGTTTCTTCATCTGTAACTCTTAATCCGTTTATAAATTCGCTTTTCTTTCCGATTTTATTTAAAAAGTCATTGATTTCTGGTCCACCTCCGTGAACAACAACAACCTTTATCCCAACACAATTCATTAGAACTATATCCCTAATAACTGCATTTTTTAAATCTTCATTAATCATTGCATTACCACCATATTTTATAACTATAGTTTTTCCATTGAATTTTTGAATATAAGGTAATGCCTGACTTAAAATATTTGCCCTCTGAATATTTGTATTGCTATCCTTGTTAAACATAAAAAAAGCCCCCTAAACAGTAATATGCATAATTATACATCTAAAAGCATAATTATGCAATACTGTAAAGTGGTTATAATTCAGATATTTAAGCTTCTTTTTTTGTTTTTTCAAACATCTTCTCATAACAATAGGTAATTATATCACTTCTTTTAATAATACCTATGAATATATTACTATCATCTATAACAGGAATAAAATTTTGATTAATTGAGGTAACTACTAGATCTTCTATATCACAATCAATATGAACAGGTTTATTGGTAACATGCATTAGTATATCTGAAATTGTAATTTTGGTTGTGTTTTGAAAATCTAAGTTTGGTGTATTTTTTAATTTCCATAACAAGTCACCCTCTGTTAAGGTTCCAATGTATTTTCCTTTCTCATCTAAAATTGGAATAGCGGAATATCTATGATACTCCATTTTTTCTAATGCCTGTCTCATTGTGCAACTTGATTTTTCGAAGGCTACCTCTTTTTTAGGAGTTAAAAAAAACGCTATATTCATAATTTTGTTGCCTCACTTTTCAATATAAATATTTTTAATTTACTTTCATCTATATTATAACTCTTATTTCTTTAAATAAAATAAATAAATTCTAAATTTTATGTGAACTGATCAATTCATACTTTAAAAATTTTATTTTATAGATGTTGTTAAGCGATTAATAGTACTTTCATCTATTGCCCCTTTTAAGCCTAAAGCTTCCATGTGGATTATATCTCCATTATTACTTAAAAATTTCAAATAGTTTATTGCATTAACTGAGTTTGTAGCATCAGTTAAAACTATTGGATATTGGTTAAGTCCTGCATAAACACTTCCAGCTAAGGCATCTGGAAAATCCACTCCAGTTGCTAAAATTACTTTATCTGGTTTTTGAACAAAGTTCAAATTGATTATTTTACTAGTTTCATACCTAT
>JACMJL010000206.1 GCA_014380625.1 Clostridiaceae bacterium | reverse complement strand
TTATTTGAGGAAGATATGTGTCAGTAAAGTAAAGAATTCTCAAATCATTATCCCTCCTATAAAATGTTCATTGCGAGGATGACAAAAAAATCTGAAAGGCAGTGTAATTATTTTTAACCCGTAATATAAGCACGGTTCCTATAATGTACTTATTTGAAACATAGCATATCTTTACTATAAGTCAGCGAGAATACAACTGAATTAATTGAAAGTAAATTTATAGTTAATTATTTCTTAGAATAGTAAAATAAAGTAGTTTAAGGATTTGAAAAGCTAAAGAATAAAATTATTACGCATATAGATAATAATTACAAAGATCCAAATCTTAGCAACTCAACAATTGCTGAATAATGCAACATTTGCGAGGCCCACCTTTCAAGATATATTAGAATATATTCATAAGGTTAGGCTTGAGAAAACAAAATATATGCTTAAAACCACAAAACATAGTGTTGTTGATATTGCTACAAACCTAGGCTATAATAATAGCACGACTTTTATTAGAATATTCAAAAATTATGTTGGCGTGACACCGGGAGAGGTCAGAAGTTAATTTATTATATTTGTAGAAAGCTTTTTTTGGTGATAATATAATTGGAATAAGCGAAACATTATTAATGTAATTTATAAAAACTTCCTGCATAATGAAAGGTGTTGAGGCGTATGTTTTCAAAAAAGAGTGTAGTTATTAGTTGGATTTTATCATACATATTAATATTTGCTGTTCCACTTAGTTTAAGTGCAATTATGTATGGACAATCCCTATCCAATTTGAAAAAAGAAATTCTAAGAGCTAATGAATCTATGCTGCTTCAAGTGCAAGGCTCAGTGGATGAAAGGCTCATAGAACTACAAAAGACAAGTAGTCTTATAGGTTTAAATAAGACCATTATGGATTTTGCAGAGATAAACAGAACTGACTCTGGTGAAGCTGTATATAATATGACAAATATTTCTAGAGTATTGGCAGAAATAGATACGTCCAATGATTTTGTGGAAAGAATATATGTATTTTACAAAATGAGTAATTTTGCAGTAGGATCAAATTCAAGCTTGTCTGGAGATAATTTTTTTGCGGCTTTAAAAAGTGGAGAGTCATACAAAGATTTAACATCCTTCTGGAGCAGGGGATATAATACCTTTGTGCTTTTGCCGGGAAATCAGAATATTCCAAAGTCGGTAGCTTACCTTCAATCCATTAGCAGGAGCGGATTCTCTAATCCTGAAATTTTGATTGCATATATTATTCGTGAAGAGGCTATTTTACAAAACTTACGCCGACTTCCTATGCTAGACTATAGTCGAGTACTGATTCTCGATAAGGAAGGTTCCTTTGTTGGCAGAACGAGTAAGGTCGAAACTGATACTCTTATACGATATCAGGATCTAATTAATGAAAAAGGGAATTACGAGCAAGACAAGTATGATAATGTGATTTCATATGTCACTTCATCAGTTTCAGGGTGGAAATATATATCCGTAACTGAAAAATCTGTATTTTGGAAGAGTCAAAATAACTCTCTTAAGCTTTTATACCTAAACATATTTTTATGCATTATTATTGGTGGACTACTTTCTTATTTTTTTATTAGACGCAATTATAACCCAGTTGCAAAGCTGACTATTGCACTTAAAGAGAGTGTTGGAAAGCCACTTTCTAAAAATTATAATGAGTTTAAATTTATCCAAGATGCGATAACTTCAACGATGGATGATAAAAAGAGCGCTGAAATGCGGCTTAGGATGCAAAACAACATGCTACGCTCAAACTTTTTAAATAGCCTTATGAAGGGGCGGCTCAATAATAAAATTCCAGTTTTCGAAAGCATGGAGAACTATGAAATTAAAGTATATTCCGAAAAATATGCAGTCATACTTTTTAGTATAGATGAATGCAGTGAGTTTGTACCGGAGAAGGGTGCTTCGGATTATGCTGAAAATTATAAGCTCATGCAATTTTCTATTACAAATGTGGTAGAAGAACTAGCCGGTCAAAATAATGTGGGATATATGACTGAAATTGATGAAATGCTAGCTTGCCTAGTTAATTTTAAGGATGGTTTTGAAGACGTAGATGTTTGCCAAGCAGAGCTAAGACGAATTGCTAATGAAACATTAAAGTTTTTTGAGCTTCATTTTAAAATTAAGATGACCGCTTCAATTTCAAAAGTACATGCTACGCATGATGACATTTCAGCAGCATACCAAGAAGCATTAGATTCATTAGAATACAGAGTGGTGCTTGGAAATGGAGTAATTATAAGCTATGAGAGTATTTTTAATGATAAAGAAATTGAAATAAATAGAGGATTTTACAATTATCCTATCTCTCAAGAACAACAATTAATTAATAAAATTAAAGTAGGCGATAAAAAAGGTGCTTTAGAAGTTCTATCCTTAGTATTTCATAATGGTATTACTAGTACTAAATTACCAGTATATATTACAAGGTGCTTGATGTTTGATTTAGCAAGCACCATGTTAAAGGCTATGGATGATATCGGAGAGCTAGATGACCCTAAAGCAATGGAGTTATTTAATAAAACACAGCAACTTACCAAGTTTGATACAGTCAATACAATGAAACATCAGATGAATGAGCTTTTAGAAAATGTATGTGAATTTGTCATAGAAAGGCAGGGTGCTGGAAGTAATAAATTAATTGAGAACATA
>JACMJL010000205.1 GCA_014380625.1 Clostridiaceae bacterium | reverse complement strand
TATCACAAAGCACGGGATTCCTGAAAACTTTTATATCGACAACGGAAAAATTTATGTTGCTAATGACTTTAAACTTATTTGTGCAAAGCTTGGTATAAAACTAAGGTATAGCACTCCATACCAGCCATCTGGAAAAGGTAAAATAGAAAAATTTTGGGAGTATGTGGAATCTTCTTTTATGCCAGAAATTAGAAATCATAAGATTTCAAATATTATAGAGCTTAATGATATTTTCCAAGGTTGGCTGCTGGAAGAATACCATAATAAAATTCATGCTTCTTTAAATAAGAAAACTCCTTTAGAACGCTGGCAAGATTCTGTAGATGCTGGTATAAAACAGTTCTTTATTCCACCAACAGAGCTTAATGATGCTTTCTTACATTTCGCTGAGAGAACCGTAACTAAATATGGTATTATCTCCTTCGAAGGAAACACCTACGAAATTGATGGACAACTAGTAGGCAAGAAAATAACTATTAGATACAGCCCATTCCACCTTGATTTTGTACATGTTTATTTTAATGATAAATATTTTGGAACAGCAAAAATCATTAATCTTAAAACTGAGAAGCACAAATCTGTATCAAATCTTGAAGAGGATCCTTGTGTAGATTCTGAAGTTTCTAAACAATATTTAAATAACATTAAAAGTAGGTACCAAAATTACCTTGAAGATCAGCTTAAGTTTATTAGCAGTCGAGATATTGCTAGTATTGACACTATTGCCACAAAAAATACAAAGGCGCCAGCCACTGATGAGCCTCACGGCTTTAGGCCACCAAAAGAAATAACTTGCGCTATTGAAAGAAATGAATTTGTTGATATTATTGCCACTAGTCTTGATGTAACTATCTTTAGCTTTGCAGAAAAAGGTAAACTTTATGAGTTATGGGACACCTTTAAGGAATTTAACAAAGATATTTTAGAATCTATTCTTTGTGAACTAAAAGAAAAATCTACCGATTATAATAGCAATTTTTTATTCTACTTAAGTCAACTAAGAACTATGTATAACTCCAAACTTAATGCTTTAAAACCGAAGGGAGAAATTAAAAATGAACACAAAAGTACAAAGTGAAATACTGGAGTTTTTTAAATGCTCTAGACTACCATTTATTGAAAGAACCAAATTAAGTTTTAGCCATAGTGAATTTGACAGCAATATGGACATGATATCCCCTGTATTTTATTCAAGGCAAATAGCTTCAGTAACTGGGCCCGCTGGAGCAGGTAAAAGTTCTCTTGTTTTCTATTCCATTAATGAACTTGACCCCTCTGAATTTAGAGTTGTTAGTACTGAGCTCTCTAACCCCAATAAAAAGGCTCTATATAAAACTATTGCCCTTAAGTTAGGTCTAAAGCCATCCTTTTATCCGGAGGATATTAAGAATCAAATTATTACCTTCTTTAATCAAGAAAATTCACAAGGTAAATTTAATTGTATAATTATTGATGAGGCCCATACACTTTCTATTCCTATGTTTGATGAAATAAGAAGTTTCTATGATGAGGGTGGAAATTTTTCTCTTATCCTTGCTGGTCTACCACTACTACTAAATCATCTTAACCTATCGGTTAATTTGCCGTTAAAACAAAGGATCTCTATATTTATTGATTGTGGATGTTTTACACTCTCCGAAACAAAGGAATACATTAATTATCAACTAGATATCGTAAAATGTAAAACTCCAATTATTGATGAAAGATGTTTTCCCATTATCCACAGCTTAGCCTCCGGCTCTCCAAGAAAAATTAATCAGTTTTGCTATGCAGCAATGTTTGAGGCTTATAAAGATAAAACTTCAATTATTACAGATGAAATCTTAAAGAAAGTTGAGGTGAAATTAGCTTATGGGCAACAAAGACTTTAATATAGAAAAAAAAATTAAAGTGAAGATTGGGAAAGCTCAAATCACCGAGAAGAGAATTAATGAGCTAAATAAATTAATTGTAGATTTAGAATTCGATAACAGGCAACTTAGAATGGAAGTTAATTTTCTATACTGCAAGCTTCAACAGAAACCTCCAACAAAAGAAGATTATGAAACAAATTTTTAAAATTATTAGGATGGTGATTATAGAATGATCTTCCAATGTGTAAATAAAACAAAAAAAAGCAAAGAAATCTGGACGGGAACCATAGCTTCATTTATTAACTATGGTAGTCACTATGAAATACGGATTGATAGTCGTTCCAGTATACTAGTTTTACTTGGGAAAACTTCACAAGGTAATTTTGCTTGTATGCCTGATTTTGGTGCGGGTTGTCATTTAGCAAATTTGAAAGATGAGTTTTATAGTTCAGAAAAACTCACTAAAGTTATGGGTAAAATTGATGGAATTACTGTTGCATCAGCATTAGCTTCAATTGCAGATAAAATTATTTAGCTATAAAAAAATACAAGAACATTTTGTTTTTTACTAATTACAAAATATCTTGTGTTTTTTTATGTATATTTTTCGATATGGATTTGCTGTAGTTTTACTTGTCTCAGTTGCTGTAATTCTGCGTGTCTTATAACATTATTCTTATAAATATTATAGAGGATATCTTCTTTATAATTAATCCATAAATAACCTATAGGATCCCCACTAATACCATTCTTAATTTCTCTAAACAAATTAATGCCATAACTAGGTTTAGAGGAGTCCTCTGAAATATCCATTACACTAAGATTTGTACTCTTTAAAAGCTCCTTTGCCTCTTTTATTCTTACACTATTTAGATATTCAGTAAATGAAAAGGAGATTTATTTTAGAATACAATCAGATTGATATCATTATCGGGTAAATTGAACCAGTCACCAATGGCTTTATTGGTCAAAATCCCGTGATACAAGTAAACCCCGTTTTTCAATCCTTTGTTGCAACGAATCGCACTTTCAATACCACCATCTTCGGCTATTTGAAGTAAATAGGGTGTAATGATATTGCTAATAGAAAGCGAAGCGGTTTTAGAATAGCGCGAAGGAATATTGGGAACGCAATAATGAATGATATTGTTTTTAATAAAAGTAGGCGATTCATGAGTAGTCACTTCGGAAGTTTCAAAACAGCCACCGGTATCGATACTCACATCGACAATTACGGCACCTTTTTTCATATGCTCGACCATAGTTTCTGTAACCACAACCGGACAACGTTCTTTGCCGCGCATCGCTCCGATAGCTACGTCGCATCTTCTGAGCGCTTTTAAAAGCGATTTGGGTTGTATGGTGGAAGTGAATATTCTTTGGTTTAAATTATTCTGTAAACGGCGTAATTTGGTAATGGAGTTGTCAAATACTT
>JACMJL010000204.1 GCA_014380625.1 Clostridiaceae bacterium | reverse complement strand
ATTAAGTAAAAAACATCTGATATTACAACCTGACATAGCATAGATACACCGTTCTGAGCTTCATATGTAGTTAGCACCAGAAAAACACTAGGTAAAATCGTAAAAAACTTGATACCCAAACTTATTGCAATTAATCTGCAAACAATTTTTACAACTCCATTCATTCTAAACCCCTCCATACAGTTGATTAAGTATCACTAATACTTTAAGTCGAATTTTTAAAAACTCCATTTGTGTAATATTCCCAGCCTTTACCCTACCTATTTTTTCCTATTAGTTAAACTCAATTCTTAATTATGAATATAGGACTCTATGGGAGCTCTGGATAAACTAAATCTTTTTTATTAACCCAACACATTTTTCCTCCAGAACACTCTAATTGTACATAATCACCCTGCTGATCTACTATTCTGCCCCTAAGGCCATAATCACATATCCAAAGTGAATCGTTATCTTTAAAGTCTGGTGTTGAAGCTTCTGAATATTTAGCACCAATTCTAATATCAATTTCACTTTGCAGAGTTTTTTTCTTTTCTTCATCATATATAGATGTTTGACTGTATTTAATCCATCCTTTGTTATCTATCGGTGAATCATGAACTTTCTTTATTATAATATAATTTTTGGAAATATTTACTTCTCTTGTTTTAAATACAAATAAAACTATCACCTATACTCCACAGGTTTACTAAACCTTATTACTCCAGCCAACGACACAAACAAAAGAGCACTCATATTGAAGACTTCTGGAAAATTTTAATTATTTAAATGATACAATCAGGACAAACTATTACTATATCTATGTATTCTAGGGAGATTAAAAAATGTGTAAAAAGTATTTAATATCATTATTTTTTATATTAATATCTTACTCTATTATTTTACCTAGCGGATATGCTTATGGGGCTATATCTGAATAGTCTCATGACACTACAATTACAGTTGATAATTTTTCAAATGAAATTCCCAAAGATATTTTCATTATACTAATATACCCTTACGTAGAAAAAGCAATTGGAGACTATTATTCGAAATTCATGACCTATCTTCCTGGAGAAGATACGTGGTCTTATATGGTACTGTCCATATTACTTTAAGAATTGATTTGAATGGAGTTAAAGGTGAAAAATTTGATCACATCAAAAGTTACCCATTACCCCCACACTATTAAAATATTCTAAAAGGGAAATGGCCAGCTTGAGTTCCTCGTACAATGCACTACTAAGTATTCATGGGGACATCTACTTCATTTTTATTTCAACTAAATTTTCAATTTGGTCTTTTTCCCAAAAACTATTTTCCCAATAAAAATATTCATCCTTACTTTTCTTAAAAATACGAAACGGCTTATCTGAATTGTCATACATATGACAAACATCACATAGTTTCACAAACCCTGGAACTAATTTTAATGCCTTATCATATCTTGAAATAATTTTATCCTTTGGAACATCATGTCCACCAGCAGCTTTACGACCCATAACGCGTACAATATTAATATTGAAATCGGAAGTCAGAACATAAATACCACGAATAAAATAACCTTCTTCTTTTGCTTTTACTAATAATTTTAGATTTCTATCTGTAGACAAAACTGTTTCAAAAGTAAAACTTTTATGTTCTAATACCAGCTTATTACACATTTCATCAACCATCTGAGCTGCTTCTAAATCAGAACAATTATTTGTTCTTTTAATATCATCTGCATTATCATAAGGTTCTATAATATTCGCCATCTTCGTAATTGTACTTTTACCACTGCCGTTAGGTCCAGCAAAGACAATAATCTCAGGTTTTTAAGCATATTCCTTCCTCCCATCTGGATATTCCAAATAAGGAGCTTTCTTTTTATAATCATATTTTGCAATGGGCTGGCCTTTTATTTTTTTTATTTCATTTTCAATTCTAACTGCTTCTTCAAATCGTTTTGTGAGCTCATCATCTGACAATCCACAAGTTGAATCTAATTCATTTTCTTCTAACATAATAAAATCCCTCCTTTGCCCTAGTATACGAAAAAATCTTAAAATTTACAACTAAGTTAATTTATAAATCACCATTACTTCATGCCTTTAATTGATACGAAACATATCTACCTCTATAGTATCAGTTATTTATTACTTACGCGAAACAATTTTTCAGAACTAGAGCTTCATAAAATCGCAGAAGCTTTTGATTGCAAGTTTGAAGGTAAATGGTTAGTTTAAATTACGATACTTCAATTAATTGAAACATTAAATTTAGTAATTCACTAATATCTTCTGCATGTGATTGTTTGCGATTTTTCTCTAAAACACTACAACTACATAGTAATCTCATCCACCCCTGCCTTAATAAAGCTTATTAGCGTATGAGGCGGGATTTCAACTTGATAACCAATCTTACCAGCACTAAATATAATTGTATCAATATTCTCAATGGAACTGTCTATTACAGT
>JACMJL010000203.1 GCA_014380625.1 Clostridiaceae bacterium | reverse complement strand
AGATAAATTTTTCTTACTATCTTCCTTATTAAGGCTTCTTTTAAATTATAATCAAGTTTGTCAATATTATCAATAATACTGATAACTTTATTTTTAATTTGATAAAAGCGATCTTCTACATTATCAACCCTTTCAAGCTTTCTATTTAATAACTCTACTTTTTCAGATATTTCGGTTTTCTCAGCCCTTAACTCGCCAAATCTTGATTTATATTCATCTAAAGATATGACTTCATTCTCATAAGCAGTCTGTTGCTTGCGTATTGCATTGCTTAGCTGCTCCAACTTAATCTGTAGTCGCTCTCTCTCCTTTTTCTCGTCTGTTAAGTTTTTATTAAATAAATATTGCTTAGATCTGATTCTTTGCTCGATCATCGACTTGTCCGTGAAGAAAGATTTGATCTCATTAAGAACCGCATTATCAATCCTTTCCATATTCCAGTATTTTGACTTTGTATCGCAAATCCCAAACCGATTCTGATCACAATAGGTATAAAAGTATTTTTTCTCTTCAACATTATGCTTCTTTGAATGACTAGGTGATTTTGAACCGTATATTTTACCTTTGCAAACATTACAGTAAAGCAAGCCAGAAAGAAGGTATATCCTTGTGCTTGACCACTCCTTTTTATCTGCTGCCTTTTTTTTCTCAACCAGAACCTGAATTCTCTCAAATTCCTCCTCGCTTATAAGTGGTTCATGGGTATTATGCCTTATTATCCACTCTTCTTCTGGTCGTACTACTCTTTTAGCCTTACCACTACTATCTCTTACAAGTGTAGTTACATTATATATTGTCATGCCTAAATAGACTGGATTTGTAATTATTGTTCGTATAGAATTAGTTCCCCAGGTACTTCCTCTTTTTGATAGGATGCCATTGCTATTTAAGTACTTAATTATCTTAAGCTGTCCCCAGCCTTCTAAGTACTTCTCTACAATAAATCTATAGATTTTGGCCTTATCAGGATCTATTTCAATGTGTTGTCTGTCTTCTGTGAGCCTATACCCATAAGCTGGATGTGGAACATTGGTCTTACCTTCCCTTGCTTTTATGAGTTGAGTTATCTTCACCCTAGAGCTAGTTGTTTTTCTTTCCTTTTGGGCTAGTCCCGCATGGATAACGAGAAGAAATTCATCATCATCTGTTCTGCTGTCATAGCTTTCTTTGATTGATATAAAAAAGGCCCCATTATCCGCAAGACCTCTCTTCAACTCCAAAATATCCATTATATCTCTTGATGTTCGGGAGATTTCTTTGGACACGATGCCTTTAATTATCCCTTTTTTAATATCTTCACGCATTTGCAGCATATCATTTCTTAAATATGTATAGGCACCACTTTTAACATCTATGTAGAATTTTAAAATGTTATATCCATTAATATTTGCCCATTCAGCTATATACTTTTTCTGATTTTCTATTGAAGTGATTTGACTATCCTTATTTGTAGATATTCTGATGTATCCGCCTATAGAAAGGTTGTCCTCTTTTAATGTATCTCGCTGATCCTTCAACAGTTTAAGGCGATTGCCTGAAACTAGTGGAGGAAGAAGCTTTCTACCATTCATTTTCTCACCTTATCTTCTTTTTCAAGATCAGTTACAGCTTCTTTTATGAGCATTTCTAATATTTCATCCAATACTTCTATTTTTGACATGTATACCCCTTCTTTCTATATTATAAATATATATTTAATATATGTAGAGCATCACTCAAATGTTCTTATCCTTGCTTGCATTCCATCCTCTAGAAATGGATGACCAGCTTCTATGCAGTAAAAATAGTAGCCTTCTTCCTCATCTTTAGTGCCATACTCAACTCTACCTGCAGCCCAAGTCATTTCTTCGTCAATATTTACGAAGCATTCTATAGCTTCGCCACAGCTAAAATAAACGTTTTGTTTGCCTAATTCATCTACAAGCTCAAACTTGTCATTGCTCATTTTTCGTAGTTCACCGGACTTCACAGGCCTGGAGTAATAGTCTGTTTTATAGATGGTATCTTCAAGGATCTCAGACAGTTCTTCATATTGTCTAAATACAAGCTTGTCTTCAGGCTCTTTTTGAAGCGAATCCTCCAACAGCTTATCCACTTTTCTTTTTATGGCTTCCACCTCATATTTAAACTGCTTATACTTCTCGTTCATGCTTGACACCTCCGCTTTGGTTTAATTCTTTTATTCTTGGGGAATTTCATTCCCATCAAGGTCTATTTTCTGCTTTAAAAATATTAGATTAACGATAAAAGCCGTATTTATTCCAAATCTCCATGAATTTCTAAACAGAGTAATTATGATACTACCAGCCAAAATTACAATATCCGTATAAATTGCCAATGGAACCTTAGTACTAAATGTACTTGTTATATACTGAATTGTTTCTTGGCTATAGTTTTTAAAATAAGTAAAGTTTTTTCCTTTTTATCCATTTCAGTTCCTCCTTTCCTTACTTGATCATTTCACAACATAGCCATACGCCGGATCTCTCCGGCGCATAATCTATTGTAAAAATTAATTATCTTAGTCGTGTCGATACAGAAATCTTCCATTTCTCCCACTGGTATTACTTTCACCAAATTCAATTT
>JACMJL010000202.1 GCA_014380625.1 Clostridiaceae bacterium | reverse complement strand
TTTCATCTTCTTCAGATAATCCTTTTCCCTTTCTAACCTTTTCCATTATTGTGAAGGCTGTTTTAGGAGGAAGTCCCTGATAAATCAGATAAACCATAATATCATCTCTTGTGGATATACAATCTTTAAGTGTAGTATACCCTTCCTTGATATAATACTGAGCATTATTAAGCCAAACGTCAGTACCATGAGAAAGTCCAGATATTCTTACTAAATCCGAGAAGGTTTTTGGCTTAGTATCAAGAAGCATTTGCCTTACAAACTTTGTACCAAACTCTGGTAGGCCATAAGTTCCAACTTCACATTCAAGCTGCTCCTTTGTTATTCCTAAAGCATCTGGTTTTGTAAATAAACTTAAAACCTTTTCGTCTCCAAGTGGAATGCTCTTAGGATCGATGTCTGTTAAATCCTGAAGCATTCTTAAAACAGTAGGATCATCATGTCCAAGAATATCTAGCTTTAAGAGCCTTCCACTTATTGAATGATAATCAAAATGTGTTGTAATTACATCTGTATCATTATCATCAGCAGGATGTTGTATAGGTGTAAAGTTATAAATTTCATTATCACTAGGTACTACCATTATTCCACCAGGATGTTGTCCGGATGTTCTCTTAATTCCTGTACAACCAAGAGAAAGCCTCTCAACTTCCGCTGTTGGTAATACCAGATTTTTATCATTCAAGTATTTTTTAACATACCCATATGCTGTTTTCTCGGCTATAGTTCCAATAGTTCCAGCCTTAAACACATGCCCCTTTCCAAAGAGCACTTCAGTATATTTATGGACTACAGATTGATATTCTCCGGAAAAGTTTAAATCAATATCTGGTTCTTTGTCGCCTTCAAAACCTAAAAAAGTTTCAAACGGTATATCAAAACCATCTTTAATATATCTGGTACCGCATACTGCACAATCCTTATCCGGAAGATCTGCTCCGGATCCAATAGATCCATCTAGTATAAATTCACTATTTTTACAACTTGGACATACATAGTGAGGAGGTAATCCATTAACTTCAGTAATTCCTGACATACAAGCAACAAATGAAGAACCTACAGATCCTCTAGAGCCAACCAGATATCCGTCTTCATAGGATTTTGCCACTAATTTTTGAGCAATAAGATATAGCACAGCATAACCATTGTTTATTATAGAGTTTAATTCCTTATCTAACCTCTTTTGAACTACCTCAGGTAAAACCTCACCATATACAGAATGTACTTTTTCTAAGGTCATATTTCTGATGTCTTCCTCAGCTCCAGGTATTTTAGGTGGAAAGGTCTCATCCGGAATTGGTTTAACAGCTTCTATCATCTCTGACACTTTAATTGTATTATAAATAACTACTTCTTTTGCAATTTTTTCTCCTAAGTAACTAAATTCCTTTAGCATTTCATTAGTAGTTCTAAAATACAAGGGTGGTTGATCATCCGCATCAGAAAAACCTTGTCCACTCATTAATATTCTTCTATAAACTTCATCTGCTGGATCAATAAAGTGAACATCACATGTTGCCACTACCGGCAAATCATGTTTTAATCCAAGGTCATATATTCTTTTATTTATATCCTGAAGTTCGCCCTCACTTTTCACAGTTCCATTTTTAATCATAAATTTATTATTACCCGTTGGCTGAATCTCAAGGTAATCATAAAATTTTATGGTTTCCTTTAACTCTTCATCAGACTTTCCTGAAAGTATTCCCTTATATAATTCACCAGCCTCACAGGCTGAACCCATAATAAGGCCTTCCTTGTATTGTTCAATTAAACTTTTAGGCATCCTAGGTTTTTTAAAAAAATAATCTAAATTTGCCATAGAAATAAGCTTATATAAATTTTTTAGTCCTACTTGATTTTTAACTAAAATAATAAGATGATACATATTTAATTTCTTTATATTAAGATTTTTTAATGATTCCGCATTTAAGGTATCTAAATCTGTAATGTTCATTTCATTTAATAGATTAAAGGAATGCAGTAATATTTTTGCGGTAGCTCCAGCATCATCAACTGCTCTATGATGATTTACTAATGAAATTCCCAAATGCTTAGCGACAACATTTAACTTAAATCTATTTAATTCTGGATATAAAAATTTTGCTAGAGGTATAGTATCCATTATACCAAAATTAAAAGGTATATTTAATTCTTTACAAAACCTCTTCACGAAAGATACATCAAAAGTAGCATTATGTGCAACCAAGATACAGTCTTTAGCAAAGTCTATAAATCGTGGTAAAATTTCATTAATCTTTGGAGCGTCTTTAACCATGTCATCTGTTATACTAGTTAACTCAACAATCTTATAAGGTATTGTTCTGCCAGGGTTAACAAACTCACTAAAATACTCTGTAACAATTCCATTTACTATCTTTACTGCACCAATTTCAATGATATTATCATTACTACTTGAAAGCCCAGTTGTTTCAATATCAAAAACCACAAAGGAGTCATTTATATTTTTAGATCCACAGTTATAAGATATAGCTACTCCATCATCCACCATATAAGCCTCAACGCCGTAAATTACCTTAATTCCAGCTTTTTTAGCTGTTTCCATTGCATCAGGATAGGCCTGCACAACACCGTGATCTGTAATAGCAATAGCTTTATGCCCCCATTTTGCAGCTCTTTTAATCAACGTAGAGGTGGATGTGATTGCATCCATGGCACTCATTTGTGTATGGAGATGCAATTCAACCCTTTTCTCCACAGAAGTGTCCATACGCTCTATCTTTGTCATCTTAACAATATCTCTAACCATTAATACAACTTCATTAGAAAAGTTATCGTGCATTGCTTCCCCTTTAAGTTTACAATACAATCCAACCTTCAACTCATCTAAAAACTTCTCATCTTCAGGTTTTCCTCTTAAGAAGCATTTCACAGTTATTGAACTTGTTAGATCGGTTATATTAAATATCACAATTTTCTTTCCTGTTTTTGTTTCTTTAATTTCAACCTTGAATACTTCTCCAACTAATATTACAATACCTGAAGTTTCAGAAATATCCTTAATTGAAGTATTGTCTCCACTGATATTTCTTCCCAGTAAGGTGTTTTCATTTTTACTTCCACCTTCAGAGTCTTTGTAGGAATTACCCTTGTAGTTATTTTCTTTGTAACCTGACTCTTTAACCAATTTAGGCTTTGATTTTTCATTACTAGTGGTTGGGTACTTATTCTCCAGAAGATCTTTTATCAACTTGTTTTCTTCTATTCTTTTCTCTTCTATATAATTTCCTTTATTTAAGTTATCATCAAATACTAAATGAATAGTTGTCTTTAAACCAAACATATCATTAATTAAGTTCTTCAAGAAGGGCTCCACATTTTTGTTTTTTAATAAAGTACATAAGAACTTATTTCCTGAACCTATTTTTATGGTGTTATTTTCAACACTTCTTAGAGAATTCAAGAGACAATCTTTAGCGACTGGTATTACTTCTGAAATACGATTAACAATATCAACCCAATACTCAGTTATTATTCCTTCTAATGTTACATTAGATGCATCTTTATAACAAATCAAATCCATATCTGGAAAACAGCCTATTCTATTACTAATCACCTTTTTTAATTCGTTTTTTTCTTCATCACTCAAATCATGTATGCATCTTATTAATACTCTTAAAATATTACTTTTTTTCAAGTACTGAACTCTGAGTAAACTAATATTCTCAGAAAATATATCTGAATCTTTACTTATATCATCATTTATTATCTTAAGTAAATCACTACTCATTGGCTTCCTCCTCGAAACAACTATTTCTAAATAATAAAAATATGTAATCAGATTACATATTTTCTATTTCTTTTATTAATTCCTCAACAAGATTTTCTTCTTTTACCTTTTTAATGATTTTACCTTTTTTAAAAATTAAACCCTCACCATCGCCACCAGCAATTCCGATATCAGCTTCACGAGCTTCTCCAGGGCCATTAACGATGCACCCCATTACAGCAACCTTTATAAGTTTATTAGAGTTTTCAAGTATTTTTTCAACCTGGTTTGCGATTTTGATTAAATCAATCTTTGTTCTACCACATGTGGGACAAGACACAAATTCTATACCTTCTTTAATTAATCCAATAGATTTTAAGATTTCTCTTCCAACTCTTATCTCTTCAACAGGATCTCCTGTTAAAGATACCCGTATGGTATCCCCTATTCCTTCACAAAGTAAAGTTCCAATTCCTACACTTGATTTAATAGTACCTCTCCAAATAGTACCTGCTTCTGTAACCCCTATATGGAGAGGATAATTAGTTTTGGAGGATATTAATCTATAACTATCTATCATCTGTAGTACATTTGAAGATTTAATAGATATTACTATATCCTCAAAATTATTTTTTTCTAATAAATCCACATGTCGCATAGCACTTTCAACTAAAGCTTCTGAAGTAACTTTACCATACTTTTGAAGCAAATCCTTCTCAAGTGATCCGGAATTTACCCCTATTCTTATTGGGATACCATTACTTTTAGCCTTTTGAGCTACTTCTCTAACCTTCTCATCGCTGCCTATATTCCCCGGGTTTATTCTTAAAGCTGCAACCCCGTTATCAATTGCTCTTAAAGCTAATTTGTAATCAAAATGAATATCTGCCACTAGTGGAATGTTAATCTGTTTAGTAATTTTATTTAAAGCATCGCAAGCTTCCATATCCAAAACTGCACACCTAACTATATCACAACCCGCAATTTGTAAAGCTTTTATTTGTTCCACGGTTTTAACTACATCTCTTGTATCAGTATTTGTCATAGACTGCACTGTTATTTTTGCATCCCCACCTACATAAATACTACCAACTTTTATTTTTTTTGTTAAACTTCTATTCATTATGCCCCCCTATAGTTTTAAAGGATGTAAAATATCTTTTAATAACACAACTACCATTAAGAGCATTAAGAATATAAATCCAATATAATTAACTATACCAATCTTATTATCATCTATCTCTTTACGCGTAATAGCTTGATAAATATATAAGAATATATATCCTCCATCTAAGGCTGGAAAAGGTATTATATTAAATATCCCCAACTGTATACTAATATACGCTGCAATGGAAAGTAATGGATATATGCCAGCTTTAGCTGCATCACTAGTCAATCTGGCTACACTTATTGGACCTCCCACATCATTCATAGAAGCCTTTCCAGTAAATAATGTTTTAAAAAATGCACCTGTGGTTTTTATCCAAAACCCTGTTTCTTTAAATCCATAACCGATAGCTTCATAAACATTGGGTTTTTTCAAAGTTCCAACAATACCTACAATATATCTTTTTTGTTCTTTATTATAAGAAGGTTTAATTGAAGGAATATTTATAATTTCATTATTTCTTCTAACTTTTATTTGTATTGGTTCACCTTTATTTGTTGACATTCCCATTAAAAAATCATTCCAAGCACCTAGCTTATTTCCGTTAAATTCTGTAATTATATCCCCTTGCATTACTCCGGATATCTGCGCAGGCATACCACTTGGCACTTCACCTATGGTAGGTATTATATAACCTTGATTGGAGGAAATTGAAAAAAGTAAAATTGCAAGAATTATATTCATAATAGGACCTGCTATAACTATACTTAATTTTCTTAAGGGGTGTTTATTATTAAATGCTCTAGGGTCATCACTTTTTTTATCATCCCCAAGCATTTTCACATATCCTCCAATAGGCAGAATACGAAGTGAATATTTTGTTTCTTTCCCTTGAATACTAAAGGCTAATGGTCCCATTCCTAGGGAAAACTCTTCTACCTTAACTCCGTTTAACTTTGCAAGTGTGAAATGTCCAAGTTCATGAGCTATAATCAAAACTGAAAAAGCCAATATTGCTAATACTATATTCATAAATCTTCCTCCTTTTATAAATGAATGCGATTAATTTCCTGTCTTACTTTAAAATCCATTTCCAAAATACTATCAAGATCAATTTTATCGCTATTAACAAATTTTATCATAGATTCTTCTACAATATCCCCTATTTGAAGAAATTTAATTTTATTATTTAAAAATAATTCTACTGAAACCTCATTAGCAGCATTCATTATTGTAGGCATTAAACCACCCATTTTACCGGCCTCATAAGCTAATCTTAAACATTTAAATGTTTTCAAATCGGGCTTTTCGAAGGTCAAGGTATTAATCTCATGAAAATTAATTTTATCTACTACCCGATTACATCTTTCTGGAAAATTTAAAGCATATTGTATGGGCAGTTTCATATCTGTACTTCCAAGTTGAGCTAATACACTTCCATCAATATATTGAACCATGGAGTGAATAACACTTTGCGGATGAACAACAACCTCTATATCTTCATAACTTACATTAAATAGCCAATGTGCTTCAATAACCTCAAGCCCTTTATTCATAAGAGTAGCGGAATCTATTGAGATTTTAGGACCCATGTTCCACTTTGGGTGTTTTAGTGCCAGCTCTTTAGTTATATTCTTAAGTTCCTCTAAAGACTTACCTCTGAAGGGTCCTCCAGAAGCTGTTAATATAATCTTATCAACCTTTTCCCTATCATTACCTTGTAGGCATTGAAACACAGCTCCATGCTCTGAATCTACAGGAAGTATCTTTATCCCGTTTTCCTTTGCAGCTTTCATCACAAGTTCTCCACCTACTACTAATGTTTCTTTATTAGCTAGTGCAATATCTTTTTTAGCATAAATGGCGGCTAAGGTGGGCCTTAGACCTATCATACCAACTATTGATGTAACCACAATATCTACAATAGGTAGGGTGGCAATGTAAATTAAACCTTCCATTCCTTTTAATACCTTAGTATTCTTATTATTACCAACACAATAGTTTTTAACCAAGTAATAACTTTTTTCATCCATCATTGCAACAAAATCCGGATGAAATTCATTGATTATTAAAATTATAGCCTCATGATTTGTATTTGCTGATACAGCTTTTAATGAGAACCTATCCTTTTCTCTTCTTAAGACCTCAAGGGTCTGGGTTCCAATAGAACCTGTAACACCTAAAACGCAAATATTTTTCATGACTATTCCTCCTATGCTTTCTAAATATTTTTAAACTCTTTAAATTCTTATTCTATATTTGAGATATTTTTTACATGCCCAAAATAAAAGACATATAATAATATACTACCACTGAGGCAAAAAGTATGCTATCGAATCTATCTAAAATTCCTCCGTGTCCTGGAATTAAATTACTAAAATCTTTAACTCCAATATATCTTTTTATAGAAGATGCAAAAAGGTCTCCGAATTGGCAGGCAACTCCACAAATTAAGCCAATTAAGAAGAAATGAATAACCTCAATATTAACATTAATCCCCCTTAAAAAAACACCAAAAATACCACAAGCTAAACAACTTAAAATCAAGCCGCCTATAGATCCTTCTACAGTTTTATTCGGGCTAACTTTTGGCGCAAGCTTATGTTTACCTAAAAATCTACCTGAGTAATATGCACCAGTATCACAAAGCCAAGATGATATAAAAATTAACCAAATTAAATATTTACCATATTCCATTTGGTTTACTAAAATAATATTTCCGAAAAACACAGGTATATATATGAAGCCAAATAGGGTAACAGCAATATCTATATAATTATACTTTGGGTTAATTACAGTTAAACACATGCACAATAATACAGCTAATACTATAGCAGCGAATAAGTATTTATAATATGTACTACTAGATAAATACTTATTATTTAAGGTTAAATAATAAGCTATGCTTGCTACGTACGCTAGCAGACTTAATGGTTTAATACCCTTTTTTCTAGATACTTTAAAGAGTTCAAATAACCCTAGAACCGATAATATTAAGATACCTATTTTTAAAAATGTACCCCCTATAAAAATAAAAACTATTAAAGGAGAAAGAATTAATGCGCCTATATATCTTTTATTCATTTTTCCACCTCTTACTTAATTCCGCCAAAGCGTCTATCTCTTTTTTGATAATCATAAATCGCCATATGTAAATGCTTAATTTTAAAATCGGGCCAATTTATATTTGAATACCAAAACTCTGAATAGGCTCCTTGCCATAACATAAAATTACTTAATCTTTGTTCTCCACTTGGCCTAATTATAATTTCAGGATCTGGCATACCTGCAGTATACAAATACTTAGACACCATATTTTCATTTATATCAACTATATTAATCTTTCCATTATCGATATCCGTATGAATTTTTTTAAAAGCGCGAATAAGTTCATCTCTTCCACCGTAATTTAGTGCTAAAGTCAGTACTAAGCCCTTATTTTTTTTTGTTTGTTCATAAGCGCTATTTAATTCCTTTTGACATAATAAAGGAAGTTTAGACAAATCTCCTATACTATTAATCACCACATCATTGGCATTCAATTCTTTAAATTCTACTTTTAAATATTCCACCAATAATTTCATTAATGAATTTACCTCATCTGCTGGTCGCTTCCAATTTTCTGTTGAAAAAGCATATAAGGTCAAGTATTTAACTCCTATTTTATTGCATTCTTTTACAATATTCCTTATAGTTTCAACACCAGCTTTATGACCTAGGGCTCTAGGTAAATTTCTTTCTTTTGCCCATCTTCCATTTCCATCCATAATAATTCCAATATGACTGGGAATATTATTTATATCAATAGAGTACTCATCAGTTATTAGTATTTTTTCTTTTTTAAAAATATTCCACATTGATGCAATCTCCTCTATTTATAATTAGCTTATCAATAAAACCTGCTTAAAAGCAGGTTTTATCGACAATTTAAACTGTCATTATTTCTTTTTCTTTAATTTCAATTATTTTATCTATTTCCTTTACAGTAGCATCAGTTCTTTTTTGTATGTCTTCTTCACCCTTTTTAATATCATCTTCAGAGACTTCACTATTTTTCTTTAAAGCTTTAATTTTATCGTTACAATCTCTTCTAATTGATCTAATGGCTACCTTTGCTTCATCGCCTGTTTTCTTCACATTTTTTACAATGTTTTTTCTAGTTTCTTCAGTTAATTCAGGTATTATTAATCTAATGACAGATCCGTCATTTGATGGATTTATTCCTAAATCAGATTTTTGAATTGCTTTTTCTATGTTTTTCAAAGACGTTTTGTCATAAGGTTGAATTAATAATATTCGTGGTTCTGGAACAGAAATACCTGCAAGTTGAGTTATCGGTGACATACTGCCATAGTATTCAACTTCTATTCTATCTAACATAGAAGCGTTTGCTCTACCTGCTTTCATTGATGCTAACTCTTTTTTTAAGACAGCTATGGTCTTACTCATTTTTTCATCTGCTGTATTAATAAATTCTTTTATCATGGAATTTCCTCCTTATTATTTTGATACGATAGTACCAATATCTTCGCCTAGAATAGCTCTTTTTATATTTCCAGGTTTATCAAGTCCAAAGACTAAAATGGGAATATTATTATCCATACAAAGTGATGCTGCCGTTGAATCCATAACTTGAAGACCTTTTTCTAATACTTCCAAGTGTGTCATGCGGGAAAACTTTACAGCATCTGCATGTATATGTGGATCTTTATCATAAACTCCATCAACTTTTTTTGCTAGCAGTATAATATCAGCTTCTATTTCAGCTGCCCTAAGTGCTGCTGCAGTATCCGTTGAAAAGTATGGGTTTCCAGTCCCTGCTCCAAAAATAACTACTCTTCCTTTTTCAAGATGTCTCATTGCTCGTCTTCTTATGTAAGGTTCGGCAACTTCTTTCATTTCAATAGCAGTTTGAACTCTTGTGTTTACTCCAATATTTTCAAGAGAATCTTGGAGAGCTAAAGCATTAATACATGTTGCCATCATTCCCATATAATCAGCGGTGGTTCTATCCATGCCTTCGCCACTTCTTCCACGCCAAATGTTTCCAGCGCCGACTACTGCACCTACTTCAACACCCATTTCAACCAATTCTTTAATTTCTTCTGCAATTCTGTTTGTTACTTCAAAATCTATACCAAATCCGCCCTCACCAGCAAGTGCTTCACCAGAAAGTTTCAACATTATTCTCTTATATTTAGGACTGTTCATAAATATTATACCTCCAAATTACAATTAATTACATACATTAATTAATTATTTTTTTAATTAGGTTAGTTTGTTAAGTATATTTATTCTAAAAAAGAGAACACAGGGTGTTCTCTTTTAAAATTACTTTCCTTGTTCCATTTGCCTTTTAACTTCTTCAGCAAAATCTTCAACTATTTTTTCGATTCCTTCGCCTCTTTCAAACCTTACAAATTTTGTAATAGTTATAGTAGAGCCTACTTCTTTTGATTTCTCTTGTAGTAATTTACTTATAGTATAATCTGGATTTCTAACCCAAACTTGTTCAACAAGACAAGCTTCTTTATAGTATTTTTGAATTCTTCCTTCAACCATTTTATCAACGATTTTTTCAGGTTTTCCTTCATTTAAAGCTTGAACCCTGTAAATTTCTTTTTCTTTGTTTAAAGTATCAATATCAACTTCGTCTTTATTTAAAAATTGTGGGTTTGCAGCAGCTATATGCATAGCAATATCTTTTGCTACTTCAAGAACTACATTGGAATTGCTTTCAGTTGCTAATTCCACAAGAACTCCGATTCTTCCACCACCGTGAATATAACTTTGAACAACACCTTTTTCAACAGTGAACTTTTCGAATCTTCTAACATTCATGTTTTCGCCTAGTTTAGCTATTAAATTCATCAATGCATCTTTAACAGTAATATTTTCATCTGCAATATACTTTTCATCAAGTAATGCTTCAACAGTAGTTACTGAAGACAAAGTTGCCTGCTTTGTAACATTTTTAGCTAAAGCAACAAATTCTTCATTAGCTGCAACAAAGTCAGTTTCACAATTTATTTCAGCTATAACCCCAACTTTTTTATCTTCAGTCATGTAAGTTTCTACTTGACCTTCAGCAGCAATTCTACCAGATTTCTTAGTTGCGGAAGCAAGACCTCTTTCTCTTAATACTTCGATAGCCTTTTCCATGTCGCCATCAGCTTGAACGAGTGCTTTTTTACATTCCATCATTGCAGCACCAGTTTTTTCTCTTAATTCTTTAACCTCTTGTGCAGATATCATTATTATTCCTCCTAATCATAGTCAATTTTAAAGGTAAATGAAGCATAAAATGCAATTCATCTACCTTTTTGATTATATATTAATTATTCAGCTAATTGTTCGCCTTGTCTTCCTTCAATAATAGCATCAGCCATTTTAGCAGTAATTAACTTTACAGCTCTTATAGCATCATCATTACCTGGAATAACATAATCAACTTCATCTGGATCACAGTTTGTATCAACTATTGCTACTACTGGTATTCCAAGAATTTTAGCTTCTGAAATAGCATTTTTTTCTTTTCTTGGATCAACAACAAATAAAGCACCAATATTATTAGCAGCCATATTTCTGATACCACCAAGATTTTTTTCTAATTTTTCTTTTTCATTTCTTAAATTAATTACTTCTTTCTTTGGAAGAACCTCAAATGTTCCATCTTCTTCCATTACATATAAATCTTCAAGTCTTTTTATTCTTGTTTTAATTGTTTTAAAGTTAGTCAACATTCCACCAAGCCATCTGTTATTAACAAAGTGCATACCTGATCTAATTGATTCTTCTTTAATTGCATCCTGAGCTTGTTTCTTTGTACCTATGAAAAGTACATCCTTACCCTCTTCTGATACGGATCTGATAAAGTTATAAGCTTCATCAATCTTTTTAACTGTTTTCTGAAGATCTATGATATAAATACCATTTCTTTCAGTAAAAATGAATGGAGCCATTTTAGGATTCCATCTTCTTGTTTGATGTCCAAAATGAACACCTGCTTCTAATAATTGTTTCATTGAAATAACTGACATAATATGTTGCCTCCTTGGTTTTTACCTCCATTACCTTCTTTATTGGGAAACCACCTTAACTAGGCACCATTTCACCAATCCAGTAATGTGTGTATTTTCTTTCTTTTGTAGTATATCATAGCGAACTATGCTATTCAACTATATTTTTCTAATTATCTCAATTTTTTAATACGGGAGGTGAAAGAAATTAAGAATCCAAAGATTGACAAGATAAAAAAAGAATGCCAAATCTGACATTCTTCTTATTTATCTTATTTTCTTTAGCTCATCCAATAACTTATCATTTAATATTTTAATATGAGTTCCCTTCATTCCCAGTGACCTTGACTCAATGACCCCAGCACTTTCAAATTTTCTAAGTGCATTTACTATTACTGATCTGGTAATTCCAACTTTATCAGCAATTTTTGAAGCTATTAATAAACCTTCGTTACCATCTAATTCTTTAAAAATATGTTCCACGGCTTCAAGTTCAGAATAAGAAAGAGTTCCCAAAGCTAATTGTACAACTGCTTTTTTTCTTGCTTCAGCTTCAATTTCATCAGATTTTGATCTTAATATTTCTAATCCTACAATAGTACCACTATATTCTGCAAGTACTATATCATCATCATCGAACTCTTTTCCAAATCTAGCTAAGAGCAAAGTTCCTAACCTTTCTCTGTTACCCATAGCCGGAACTATGGTAGAGATCTTATTAGGTAAACTACATTCACCCTCAGATTGAAAAACACATATTCCATCATTGGTTAAATTAGCTTGTGTCTCAATAACACCTAAAAGTTTATTGTTATATTCATCAGGAAATTTCATATTTGCTATAACACCCTCATTGGCAATATCGCACTCGAATCCAGCAGCAAGATTATAGCCCAATATCTTACCTCTTCTACTAATTATATAGACATTGCATTCTAAAACATCGCTCAAAAGTTTAGATATATCAGTAAACACAACTGGTTCTGCTCCAGATTTCTGTAAAATCTTATTTAACATTCTTGTTTTATTCAGTAAACTTGACATTATAATTCCCCCTAACCTAATATTTTTTTCTGAAATGTCATCTCTTTATGCTACACCAAATACTTATGAAAATCAGTCCAAACCCTGTGGAAAGTAAACTAACTAAATATTTGCAATATTTAGAATTATCTTATTACACAAGATATATTATCATATAGATTCTTAAATTTCAACAAATTTTTTAAGAATTTTATATACCAATATATTATTGCTCATTTTCATTTTCATTTTCTTTATTATCATTTGAAGGAATATCTATTTTGTGTTTACATTCTACATTTGTACACTCTAAATAATTACCCTTTTGCTTATTATATTTTTTAACCATATATGTGCTACATTCTGTGCATTTTTGTTCTACTGGTTCAAACCAACTAACAAAATCACAATTAGGATAATTACTGCATCCAAAAAACTTCTTACCTTTTTTGCTTTTTCGTGCTATTACATTTCCACCACATTTAGGACAAGCTGCATTTACTTCTTCTAGTAAAGGTTTTGTATTCTTACATTCTGGATAACCAGGACATGCAAGAAAGTCCCCAAATCTTCCGTGTTTTATAACCATAAACTTTCCACATTTATCACATTGTATTTCAGTTACCTTGTCCTCTATTGTGATTTTACAAACTTCTTTTTCTGCTATTTCAATAAGGACTTTTAAAGGAGCAAAAAACTCGTCCACAATTTTAGTCCATTGTTCACTTCCTTCTTCAACATTATCTAACTTATCCTCCATACCAGCAGTAAATTCAATGTCAACTATCGGTTTAAAATACTCACTAACTATATTATTTACTATTTCTCCTAATTCAGTGGGATCTAGTGTTTTTTTATTTCTCTCAATATATTTTCTATCTAAAAGTGTAGAGATAGTTGGAGCATAAGTACTAGGTCTTCCAATTCCATTTTCTTCCAAAGTCTTAACAAGGCTAGCTTCAGAGAATTTTGGAGGAGCTTGTGTAAAATGTTGATTCCCGTTAATTTCCTGGTCCTTTAGAATTTCCCCCTCAGAAAGTTCCGGTAATGTGCTTGAGTTTTCCTCTTCTTCACTAGTATACTCATAAAGTTTAGTATAACCATCAAATTTTACATTTGAACCATTTGCTTTTAATCCATATTTATTATTAAGAATTTCTATAGATGTTGAGTTCATTAAACATGCCGCCATTTGTGAGGCAATAAATCTATTCCAAATAATCATATATAATTTATATTGTTCAGGTTTTAAACTTTCTTTTACTGATTCAGGAGTTAGCTCTATATAAGTTGGCCTAATAGCCTCATGAGCATCCTGAATATTCTTTTTACCTTTGAAAATTCTAGGTTCCTCAGGAATATATTCACTTCCGTATGTTAAAGTAAGATAATCCCTTGCAGCCTGTTGAGCTTCTACTGAAATTCTTACAGAATCAGTTCTCATATAAGTAATTAAACCTATAGAGCCATGACCCTTTATATCCACGCCTTCATATAATTGTTGCGCAACAAGCATGGTTTTTCTTGTAGCGAAATTTAGTTTTTTATATGCATCTTGTTGTAGAGTACTAGTTGTAAAAGGTGGAAGTGGATTTTTTGTTTTGATACTCTTTTTAACTTTATTGACTTTAAACTCTCCACTTTTAAGTTCTGCAACAATTTTATTGCTTTCTGTTTCATTATTTATTTCTAATTTCTTTCCTTCATAATTTAATAGTTTAACACTAAAGGCTTTATTACCCTTTTCTCCTTTTAAAATGCAATCAATTGTCCAGTATTCTTTTGGTATAAATCCTTTAATTTCTTTCTCCCTATCGCAAATTATCTTTAATGCTACAGATTGAACTCTTCCAGCACTTAAACCCCATTTAACCTTTTTCCATAAAATCGGTGAAATTTCATATCCCACTAATCTATCTAAAACCCTTCTAGCTTGCTGTGCATCTACTAAGTTAATATCAATTTGCCTTGGAGATTTAAGAGCATTTTTAATAGCAGTTTTTGTAATTTCATTAAATTCAATTCTACATTTTTCATTTTCATCAATTTTTAATGCTTTTGCTAAGTGCCAGGATATAGCTTCGCCTTCGCGATCAAGATCCGTAGCCAGATAAACTTTATCACTTTTTTTTGCCAGTTTTTTTAACTTTTCTAGCAAATCGCCCTTACCCCTAATAGTTATATATTTAGGTTCATAGTTATTATTCACGTCAACACCAAGTTGACTTTTCGGTAAATCCCTTATATGCCCCATTGAAGCTTCAACTATATAGTTCTTACCCAGGTATTTACCAATAGTCTTTGCTTT
>JACMJL010000201.1 GCA_014380625.1 Clostridiaceae bacterium | reverse complement strand
GCGGTCCTTGGAGAAACTGATGCAAAAACTGAAGATAAAAATTTCCCCTTGGCAGACATGCCTTGCATAGTGTGAGGATTATTCATCTCAAAAATATACATAAATATAGCACCCACAACGATTAAGACTAGGGACGTATAAATAATTATTTTAGAGTGCAAGGATAATTTTTTATCTCTCTTAAAATTATAAACTTCTGCCCAAACATAAAATCCTAAACCACCTATTGCTATTAAAGCGGAAATTGTTAAGATTACTACAGAATTATTAGCATAAGCAGTAACACTATTGAAGTTTCCCATCAAATCAAAACCAGCATTGCAGAAAGCAGAAACCGAATGGAATATACTATAATAAAGTCCTTTTAAAACCCCAAATTCAGGGATAAATTGTGTTGAGAATAATACTGCACCTATTATCTGAACTGAAAATGCAAATATCAATATGTATTTAGCCAATTTGACTAAACCTTGTAAGGAATTTATATTCATAGCTTCCTGCATTACTAATCTTTCCTTTAAGGTTATTCTTTTACCCAAAATTAAAAAAATCAGTGTAGCAAGAGACATGAATCCTAGCCCACCTATTTCTATGAGTAACATTATCACCGTTTTACCAAAATAAGTCCAATGTGTTCCAGTATCTAAAGTTACTAGACCTGTAACGCATACTGCAGAGGTAGAAGTAAATATACAATCTATGAAAGGTGTAGGTTTAGAACTTTGAGAAGCTATAGGTAGACTAAGGAGTAAAGCCCCTAATAATATCATTATAGCAAAACCTATTGCAAGTATCTGAACAGGAGTATATATTTTTTTTCGTGTAAGAGCTTTAATACCTAATTTCAAACTATTCACCTCTATATTTTATAAATCATTGAGTATATATGTAATTATATCATTAATCGTTTTTATAATCCCTTTATATGATCTATATTTTAGACCGGATTATCATAATTAAAATCGGCTTTATTGCTTAAATCCCAGGTTATTGGTATACTATAGTTAAATTAATATTTGTTTTCGGTTGAAAGAATTTAAATAATTCTATTTCAAGAATAATAATGTTTCATGGGTGGGAAACTCAACTTTGAGTTACTCACTTTTATTTTACCCAAAATTAAAAAAAATAGACATAGAAAGGATGGAAGTAAAAATGTACATTGGTTTATTTATAATATTAATATTAATTTTGTTACTACCCTTAACAGTAAAAAAAGTGGAGGATAATCTTGAAATTTTTCTTTTTATCATGGGAATTTCAGCAATACTCATATCTAGGTCTTTAACTGTACATTTTATTTTAGAAGTTTTAACAAATCAATTACTATACATGATAACTGCTGCTGTATTAATTGGAGGGTTTTTGTTTAGGTATGTTAATAAATATATTGAAAGAATAATGAAATATATTTTAATCCATGTACCATTGAGATTGTTTGTGTTTATCATGGTAATTGTTATTGGACTAATGTCAAGTCTTATAACAGCAATAATAGCCGCACTTCTTTTAGTAGAGCTTATTGAAATTCTTCCAGTTAGTAGAAAACACAAAATAACAATAAATATAATTTCGTGTTTTTCCATAGGACTTGGCTCCATATTGACACCAATAGGGGAACCTTTAGCTACAATCATTGCTACTAAATTAGATTTGGACTTTTGGTATATGCTAACTCATCTTGGCATATATGTTATTCCTGCTGTAGTAGGCCTTGGTTTATTAGGTTCTTTTTATGGAAAGAAGTACAATGATCCTTTAGATGATATGAAATTAGAGATTGAAAAACAATCAAATATGGATATTGTGTTTAGAGCCGTTAAGATTTATATATTTATTATTGCCTTAGATATGCTTGGTGCAGGGTTTAGACCAATGGTGGATACTTATATAATACATTTAGATAGCAAATTGCTTTATTGGATTAATATGTCCTCTGCAGTGCTGGATAATGCAACAATTGCAGCAGCAGAAATAAGCATTAAGATGACTACTGAGCAGATAAATTCAATAATTATGGGTCTCTTAATAAGTGGGGGAATGATGATTCCAGGAAATATTCCTAATATAATCTCAGCTGGAAAGTTGAAAATAAAGAGTTCCGAATGGATGAAGTTTGGGATACCTTTGGGATTAATAATTATGGTAGTTTATTATATTGTCCTATTTGTTATTTAATAATTAAGTAAAAAAATAACAAGTCAATAATCTTTGACTTGTTATTTTTTGTTGCCTAAAGTTCTTTGTCGCAATTCAAAGGTCCGCATATATCATCCTCTGAATCTGAGGGTGGTTGTGTATAATATTCATCTTTTTTAATTTCTTCATCTAATTTTTCAGGACTTATTTTTTTAGTTACTTTATCTACCATTAAGAATCCTCTCCTTTTTCAAAAACTAAAAGTTTATATACCTAACTATAACCCTAATGTTAATAAATATCAACAAATATAAATTGTTATATGAAATTAATTATTGAAAGTTAACAAAGTCTAATTTTATTAATACAAAAAGACAGGTTACGGAACATATGATTTTTAGTAAATATTTCCCAGGAAATGCGGGGTTAAAATGAAGATACTACTTATTGCTGTAGGAATTGATAATAAGTATGGTAAGGGTTTACAGGAGGTAAATAAGCGTAGAATAATCACGCCTATGTTAGGATTACCCTATTTAGCTGCCTGCACACCAAGTGACATAGAGATAAAAATAATTAATGAGACTCATGGGTTAATAACAGAATACGAAACTACAGATATTGTATGCATATCAGGAATGACAATGCATACAAATAGTTAGTAACAAATAGTTTTTTACCAGCATTAATTGCACATGAGTCCTTTGTTATTTTTTATTTTAGTCAAATGGGTTTTGATTATAGAGAATAGGGGGTAAACGTATGTATGAATATAAATATGTAAATATAATGATGACAAAGACCTTTAGGCCAAAGCCTGAAAAAGATTATCATGAAGTAGTTGCCCAGCATGCTAAGGAGGGCTGGAGGTTAGTACAAATATTTGCTCCATCCCTTGGATACAGTGGGCTAGCTACTTACTTTGAGCTTATATTTGAGCGGGAGAAGTAAGAACACAATCCCACAAATGCTTTTTAACATTAACGCAATTCTCATTATCAAAGGTTATGCCTTCCACTTCAAGCAGGGCATGTTGAATAGCTTTGTCTCCAAATGCATAAGCTGGAGACAAAGCTCCTTTTTTATTTAATACCCTATGGCAAGGGAGTTTCATTTCAGCAGGAGCGGCATTCATGGCATAACCTACTATTCGTGCGTTTTTGGGAGTACCTAACATTGCTGCAATTTGGCCATAGGTAGCAATTTTCCCTTTAGGGATCTGTGCCACGATTTCATATACTTGTTGAAAATAATTTTTCATGGTTTGTTACCTCCCCTTAAAGTAAAGTTAGATTAATTATAAAGCTTCAAGCTCATATTTAAAATACAAATTTTTCAGAAAAGTTATAAAAAAATATTGATATTTTACCACTTTTAATGTATTATTGATTTATAAGAAAAATATCGAACAATTTACTTGCAAAAGACATTAATGTTCGTATATACCTATATATATTTAGTGATATGGTCTAAATGTTTCTACCGGGCTGCCGTAAATTGCCTGACTATGGGTGTTTGTATATAAATTTAAATTTAGGGATATCTTAAGGGATATTTCTATGTTTAATTTGGTTACAGACCTTCCATTTTGAGACATCAATTTGGAGGGTTTTTTGTTTTTTATTAATAATTTATTCAAAAGGAGTACTTAATGTATGCAGCTTTTAAAAGATAGGATACTTTCAGATGGAAAAGTAATAGGATCAGAAATATTAATGGTAGATAGTTTCCTTAACCATCAGCTAGATGTTGACCTGTTTAATGAAATGGGAAAAGAGTTTAAGCGCCTATATGAGGGAGAGGAAATCACAAAGATATTAACCATAGAGGCTTCTGGAATTGCTATTGCAATTATTGCGGCTCAGTATTTCAAGGTGCCAGTGGTTTTTGCTAAAAAGCATGTTGGAACTAATATGGATGAAAAAAATTATGAAGCAGAGGTCTTTTCTTTTACGAAAAATACCTTATATAAAATAAGGGTATCAAAAAAATACATTTCTTCAACTGATAAAGTTTTAATAATTGATGATTTTCTTGCTAATGGCAGAGCCTTATTAGGCCTTAGTAGTATAGTTACACAGGCTGGTGCAACGGTAGTCGGAGCCGGCATAGTAATTGAAAAGGCTTTTCAAAAGGGTAGAGAACTTGTTGAGAGTGAAGGCATCAGAGTAGAATCTCTAGCAAGAATAGAAAAGATGGAAAATGGGAAAGTTATATTTAAGGATTAAGATATTAAGGGCATCATGTCTTTATATAAAATTATTTAAAAAATAGGGGGATTAATTAATGAAAAAAATTATTGGGTTAATGGTAAGTTTAATGATGATTATGTCATTAGTACTAACTGGTTGTTCAAGTTCAAGTACAGAGGATAAGAGTAGTTCAGGTACAACACCTACTACTAAAAAAGTAAAAGTAGGATTTCTATATGTTGGACCAGTAGGTGATGGTGGATATACATACGCTCATGATCAAGGTAGATTATATCTTGAAAAGCAACTTGGAGATAAAGTAGATGCTAAAACATTTAAAGAAAATATTAAAGAAGATACAGCAGAAGTTGATAAGGCTTGTGAGGAAATGATTAACAATGGCGTTACTGTTATTGTTGGAACAAGTTTTGGTTTTATGGAAGGTATGGATAAATCAGCAAAGAAACATTTAGATGTAAAATATATGCATTGTTCAGGCTATATGACAGCGCCTAACATGTCAAACTATTTTGGTAGAGATTATCAAGTAAGATATCTTTCAGGTATAGTTGCTGGTATGAAAACTAAATCAAACAAAATTGGGTATGTTGCTGCAATGAATATTCCTGAATGTGTTAGAGGAATAAATGCCTTTACACTAGGAGTTCAATCCGTTAATAAAGATGCAGTTGTAAAGGTAACTTGGACTAATACTTGGTACGATCCAGCTAAAGAAAAGGAAGCTGCTAAGGCTCTTCTTGCTCAAGGCGTAGATGTTATCACTCAACATCAGGATACAACTGGACCACAGATCGCTGCAGAAGAAAAGGGTGTTTGGTCAATTGGTTATAACTCAGATATGAGTAAAGCTGCTCCAAGTGCTTATATGACAGCTCCAATCTGGAACTGGGGACCATACTATGTAGATCAAGTTCAAAAGGTTATTGCTGGAACTTGGAAATCAGAAAGTTATTGGGGAGCAATGGAAGCAGATAATGCAAAGAGTATTATATTCTTAGCACCATTGACTAAGATAGCTCCAGAAGGTGCTCAAGCTAAAGTTGATGCAGCTAAGGCAGATATCATTTCTGGTAAAAATAAAGTGTTTGTTGGACCAATCTATGACAACGCAGGAGTTTTAAAGGTTAAAGAAGGCGAAGTTATGACAGATGAAAAGATGTTAGGTTTTGATTGGTTTGTTAAAGGTATAGAAGGAAAAGTAAAATAAAAAAGGTGTGATACTATGAGTAAGGTTCCATATATATCCATGAGGGCAATAACCAAAACCTTCGGTAAGGTAGTTGCAAATAACAATATTAATTTAGAAGTAAATAGCGGTGAAATTCATGCACTATTAGGAGAAAATGGAGCAGGAAAAAGTACACTAATGAACATTCTGTCAGGGATTTATATCCCTGATAGAGGTTCTATTTTTATTAGTGGAAAAGAAGAAAAGTTCTCTTCTCCAAAGGATGCTATTAAAGCTAAAATCGGAATGATTCATCAACATTTTAAACTGGTGGAAGTAATGACTAGTTTAGAAAATATAATGCTCGGTCAAAAGACCGGTTTTTTTGTTAATAAAAATAGAATATTAAAAGATCTTACTGAGTTATCTAATAAATATGGACTAGAAGTTGATTTACATAAGAGAGTTTATGATATGGCTGTGGGAGAAAAACAGATATTAGAGATATTAAAAGTGCTTTATAGAGGTGCAAGGATACTAGTACTAGATGAACCTACTACTGTATTTACTCCACAAGAAACTAAGAAATTGTTTAAGATAATGAACAAAATGAAGGAGCAAGGTTGTGCCATAATTTTTATTAGCCATAAGATGGACGAAGTTATGGAGGTATCAGATAAGATTACGATCTTAAGAAAAGGGGAGACTATCCTAACTCTTGATACAAAAGATACTAGTCCTGAACAAATGGCGGAATTGATGGTGGGACATCCAGTAGATTTATCAATTAAGAGAATAAAGGTAGAGGGAAAAGAAAATATTTTACAGGTTAAAAACCTTAAGGTATTAGATGAAGATGGAATAGAGAGCTTAAAAGGTTTAAGCTTTGATATAAGAGAGGGAGAAATACTAGGTATTGCTGGTATTGTTAATAGTGGACAAAAAGAATTATGTGAAGCTATTGCAGGAATGCAGTC
>JACMJL010000200.1 GCA_014380625.1 Clostridiaceae bacterium | reverse complement strand
TTGCATTATCAAATTGCCCTATCATAAAATAAACCTTTGCTAGTTGTTCATTTGTAACCTCCGTATCTTTTAATAACTCTATTCCTATATCATAATTACCTTCTGTTATTTCCTTATAAGCTTTATTTTGCTTATTAGCTTCAGCCAATTTATTTGAATAAGTAGTTTGTACATTATGAAGTCTAACTAAAGTTACGGATTCTATAAATACTAAAAAGGTTATTCCTATTATAAGTTTGATTTTAGTTTTAGTATTATCTTTAGTTAATTTTTCTTTCTCACTTGTGGTGATTTTCATCTAAACGCCCTCTTTAATCTTACTTATTACTTATGTCTTATATTTATGATTAATATCACTAATATATTTCTTGAAAGCATAAGGAATTCAAAAAAAATTAAAGGTACTATCTCAAAATGATTAATCATTTTGAGATAGTACCTTATATATATTTTTCAATTTATATAATATAAGATTTCTAAAATTATTTTTTAAGAAGATGTTCTTTTTTAATAATATATTCTTCATCTGTAATTTCACTATTTGCATATCTAATATTTAATATTTCTATAGCTTTAGTAGTACCCTCGTTTTCACCAAAACTCTTTCCATGAAAGTAATTCCAGTGAGACTTACCAGGTTTAACAATTCTTACTATTAAGAAGATAATAAGCATAGTGAAAAAAATAGTGCATAGTATTGAAGGAATCATCATAGATCCATGATAATTATAATGCATTTCTGGGTTTAAACTTCTCATAATTAACCTCTCCTTTTAATTTATTTATCATTGTATACAGAATACAATAGTTATATGTTTGTCCTGTGACAACATATTGAATAAAGTGTTAATTATTTTAGGTAACTTAAATAAATTTTTTCAATCTATCCACATCTTCTTGAGTGCATTCTTGTGAGCTATAACGAGCTTTTTCGTAAATATCTGTAATTTCCTTAATATCTTTATGAAGCACCCTATTAATGTTATTCTCAATTTCAACTGGAGTATTGGTTACCTTCGTTAAAACACCTTTAACTTTAAAACTTTTAATTAGCTTATGATATAGTTTTCTAATCTTTTTACGATTTGATACATCAAAAGGATTATCTATTTTTTTTATAAATTTTATAGCCCCTTCTTTAAATTCCTTAGTTACTTCCTCCAAGGAAAAAATTAATTTTCTCTCCTCTTTCTGCGACGTCCCCTTACTTTTTAAGCTTTTGTAAAAGCTTACTATACTAAAAATCATCTTCCTTAATAAATAAATCACAATCAGAAAGATTATTATTATTCCCACAAGTTCCAAAATTTTTATTATAAATGAGAATAATGAATTCAAACCCGAAATATTGAGACTACTACCGATATTATCTGCAGGCATAACTGGAGGTTTTAATTGGGTTACAGGAAGAGTTTCAGGGTCCATCTGAGGGGTATTTGAGGTGTTAAAGAAGGCTAATATTTTTCTCGTCAGGTTATCAAGAAAGTTAAAAATGCCTATAAACCAAGCAGCAAATAATAAAGTTGAAATTATTCCTACTATAAATGCTATACATAACTGAATAAGTTTTTTTCTTGATTTTGTATTCTGATTGGAATTTTCACTTTCCCATTCCATTACTTTTAAATTTCTACTTAAATGAATATATATTGCACAGCTTATAGCTATAATAATGGCCGCAAGGTATATAAATGATGTTATTTTAAGATTACAAGCTAATGCAATTATATATAAACATGCCATAAAAAATTCTGAAGCAACTAGTAAGTTTATCGTATAAAAATCAATAGTTTTACGTCTTCTTTGTTTAATTGAAATAATAAAAAAAAATAGAATTAAACCAATGAAAAATATTTTATTCTCTAAAGTAAAGCAAAAACCTATACTCAATAGAATTATTACTAAATTTGCAAGTAAATACCTCATTGAACTTTTAATATACACTTTAATCGCAGTTATTATAAAAAAAGGTATTATAAAAAGGAGTCCCTTATATATTAAGTAACGGTCACTAGAATTAGCATTAAGAATTAAGACAAGAGGTGTAAACATAATCCAGAAAAGAATCCAAGTTTCTCCAAATTCATAACCTAATGCCTTTTTCTCACTAAAATACATATAACTATCACTAGTGCCCACGATACTTAAGTCTTTTATCATCGCTCCCCCACCTCCCATACAAATGAATCTCTATTATCCTCTAATTCTACTACAGTGCTTTCATTCTTAGGTATAATCCATTTCAAATCATAGCCACTATTTCTAGCAAGGGTTACTTGCTCTCTGAGCTCAGCTCCAAAGTAATGAGAAACCACTACCCAAAGTGCAGTTTTGTTGTGTTTCATCTGCTCTTCTTCAAGCATTGTAGCCAAAGGACCGGAGGCCTCAGTAATATCTAAACAAGCTAGATTTTCGTAAAAGTGCAAATTTTGATTGGTTCCACCAACAGCTGGTAAACTGATTTGTAATCCTGAAGTTGAATTATAGCCATTTACTTTAAGCCCAACCTTCATTCCTTGCTGAAGATATTGAGTTATTAGAGAAGCTGCTAAGCTAATAGCTTCTTCAACAACAAATTCAGCATCCCAAGCATTGTACCTTTCCACATTTAGAAATATAATGACTTCTTGCGAAGCAGTAAAATCATACTCATTTACCTTAAGCTCTCCAGTTTTTGCCGTAGCACTCCAATTAACAGCTTTCATACTATCGAAGGAGTAGTAATCTCTAATACCTCTAATTTGAAAGGGATCTTCAATAATATTCCGCTTCGTAATTACTTCTCCAGACAAACTCTTAAATTTAATTTTAAGTTCCTGAGGAACTATTAATTTGGGGTACACATAAAGATGAGTTTTAGCTTCATAGGTAGCAATAATTTTATTTAAACCAAACAAATCTCCACTATGTAACTCTAGTGCATCGACGCTATAATATCCCCTTTTACCTGATATAATTTTGAAGGTCTTACTAACTTTTTCAAAAGGCATTACTGTATGAAAATCCCTTCTATAATTGTCATTACCTTTATTTTGATTTTTTTCTTCAATAAAGATGAGATTCCTCGATACTTGAAATTTTGCGGTGACCCACCATAGTGGAATAATTTTTTTATTTATACAGGTTTCTATTAACTCAACCTCTTCACCCTCAAAGACCCCATTTAAAGAGAATTTAATATCAGCGGAAACCTTTTTAAAACAATTCTTAGAGTAAATATTCCCTTGACCATAATAAAAAACAAGAACAATAACCAATATAGCTAGAATTCCCATTATTCATCACCTACTTGCCCATTTTTCTGTTGGTACTGCAATGGTATTTAATATTTCTTCAATGATATCATCACTAGTCACTCCCCTGAATTTTATATTATCTTTTAAAATAATCCTATGACTAAGTACATAGGGGCATAGTAACTTTACATCCTCAGGAGTTACAAAATCTCTTCCTTTTATTGCAGCATAAACTTGGCAAGTTTTTAAGAGAGCTAAACTTCCTCTTGGACTAACACCAAGTATTACCGAAGCATGGTTTAAGGTAGCTTCCACTATTTTTAACATATATTCTTGTATTTCCTCTTCGACATGAACTTTAACTGCACTTTTACTGGCATCAACCAGTTCTTCTTTTGAACATACAAGCTCTAATTCTTCTAATGGATTACTCATCATGAACCTTTGCATAATTTGTTTTCCTTCTTCTAAACTTGGATATCCCATGTTAAGTTTAACTAAAAATCTATCAAGCTGAGCTTCTGGAAGAGGAAAGGTGCCTTGAGTTTCAACAGGATTTTGCGTTGCTATAACAAAAAAAGGTTTTTCTAATATATGAGTTTTTCCGTCCAAGGTAACCTGTTTTTCTTCCATACATTCCAGTAAGCTAGATTGGGTTCTAGGTGTTGCTCTGTTTATTTCATCCCCTAAAAGAATATTTGTAAAAATAGGTCCACTTCTAAAGGTAAATTCCCCCATCTTCTGATTATAATAATTTATACCAGTTAAATCCGAAGGCAATAAATCTGGTGTGAATTGAACTCTTTTAAAAGAGGCCCCTATGGATCTAGCTAAAGTCTTTGCCATAACAGTTTTACCAGTGCCCGGAACATCTTCAAGGAGTACATGTCCACCTGCAATGATAGCAGTTATAATAACATCTATCACCTGAGATTTTCCAATTATAACCTTGTTAATGTTTTGTTTAATTTTTTCACTCAGAACCTTAATTTCATTTGTTTCCAATTAAACCCCTCCAATAATTTTATATATATTATAGCTTACTGCCAACTTATATAACACTGGTCCTTTATCCTAAACTTTTAGCTTTTCATTTAAGAATGTCCTTTAACTCCATTGAAAGATTATCTAATTCTGAGATAGATTGCTGGATATTTATAATTCTATAGCCTTGTTCCTCAATCTCTGCAAATATTTCTTCAGTTGAAGCTGAATTTTCTTCTGAAACACTAGCTACCTCTCCGATATGTTTCTCTATATTTGTAAAAGTATTGTAGATATCATTTACTAAGTTACGCTCTTTACCTATACTATCATTCATTACACTAAAGGAGTTCATCACTTTATCAAATCTACAACATACGCTTTTAACTATTTCCGTTCCGTTTTCTACTGCAATATTTCCCTTTTCAATAACTTCGAAGGTTTTCTTTGTCTTCTCATTAATGACAGAAATAACTTCAGATATTGTTTTCACAATAGTCTGGCTTTGTTCAGCTAATTTCTGAACCTCTGATGCCACAACTGAAAAACCTTTACCAGCATCTCCCGCTCTAGCAGCTTCAATAGATGCATTTAATGAAAGTAAATTTGTTTGCGATGCTATCTTAACTATTGCACTTAGTGAGGAGTTAATTTGTTCTATACTATTTCCAAGCTCTTTAACTGTTGAATGTGCCGACCCAACTGCATTCTTAATCAAAGCCATTTGACTATCCATACTTTTCATTTCATACAAACCATCTTTTACAATAGAACTAGTTTTAACTGCATTTGCATTTATTTCATTAGATATCTCTCTTGTATTATCAACTATATTTACTGCTGCTCTTGTAGCAGCGTGTATTTTTGTTGCATTAGCTGCTTCAAGTTCTGCACCTTTAGCAATTCCATGAACGGCAGTTGAAATATTTTCACTAGATGTTCTTGTTATTCCTATGTTTTCATTACACATTGAAATACCACTATTTAACACCTTTGTACCCTTTTCAATTTTCTTTAGGGTTACTTCTAACTTGTCTAATAAATCCTGTGTTTTTTTCTCTTTATCCAATATAGAATTAATCAAATCTGTTCCCCATTTTGTAAGTAAGTATAAAATTGATATTATTGCATCAATGGCAAGTACTCTTTGTATAAACTCATTGGTATTTGGGTTAATTCCCATTAAAGATACTGGAGATATTAAGTAGAAAATGCATAAGGATACATTCAAAATAACAGCATAAGCTGCTAAAAGTTTATTCTTAAAATATAGTGTAATCATAGCAACTCCACCTACAAATACCAAGAACATTCTGGGATTTCCCTTAGATGCATATGCTAAATAAAAACTACCATAAAAAGGTACCAGACATATTAACAGCCCTTTTATTATGTTATTAATTGGACTAAAATAAAAAATAGTACCAATAATTCCTGCTAAAGTTAACACAACTACACTGCTAATTCCAGCTTTCCCTTCTAATAATAAATGCTCTATGGAAATCACAATACAAATTCCCCATAAAAACATAAAATTTACTCGATTTATCCTCGAAGGTTCAAATTTATTCTGTGAATCTTTCATTATTAAACCACTCCTTATACTTTCTATATATAAACTACGAAAAGTTCAATTCTAATTTAATATTCTATATATATATTCGTAATCCTTTAATTATTTCAATTATATTCCACTACACTACAAGAATATTGTCTAATAATGTATTATACTTCCCCAAAAAAAATAACAAGTCAAATATACTAAAATACTTGCTTGTTATTTAAAAAAACACCTAAGCTTAACGTCATCAGAATCACTTAAATAAACTTCTGTAAATCCAGGTCTGCCTTAAGTTGATTTACTAGATGTTTTATTTCCTGATCCTTATTTTTATCCATTATTAATATTACATCTTCTGCATCTACAATAATTATATCCTTTATTCCAAAGCCAATAATTAACCTATCTTTTCCGAAAACAGAACATCCCTCACTCTGTTCCATGTATGCATTTCCAGAAATACAATCTCCTCTCTTACTTCCTAAAAACCTTCCTAAGGCGGCAAAGGACCCAATATCATCCCATATAAATTCACACTTTATTACATAAGCTTTCCTAGTTTTCTGCATAATTCCAAAATCAACAGAGATGCCATCAATAAGCTCATACTGCTCCCTTATAACTTCCTCCTCATTTACTTCATCAAGATTTTGGTATATAAGCATTAGACTTCTATACATTTTAGGTAAATATTTCTCCATCTCCCTAATGAACACATCTGCTCTCCATACAAACATTCCTGAATTCCAGACATAAGTACCTTTAATAATAAAATCTTTTGCCACCTCAATATTAGGTTTTTCCATAAATCTTTCCACTTTAAAGGTTGGAATTTCTCCAATTACCCGTTCTCCCATTTCTATATATCCATATCCAGTCTCAGGTCTTGTAGATGGAACGCCGATTGTTATAAGACCTCTTTTTCTCTCCGCCACTTCAACTGCCTGTAAAATAGTATCCCTAAAAGCCTTTTCATCCTCTATATAATGATCTGAGGGAAGTACTACCAAGGTAGCATCCTTATCTTTTTTTAACAATTTTACTGCTGATAAACCTATACAGGTTGCGGTCTCCTTCTGAAGGATATAGGTTGTTATATGGTAAATTCAGTTTAAATGTTACCTCCTTTTTTCTTTTATGGTAAATTTTATAAATTAAGAAGGAATTTGTAAGCAAATGTGGAATACTATTATAAATGTCTTCCACAATATTGGTGCTTTTTGAGAATTAAATTATTTAAATAAATAAATTAAGCTCTAACCAATGCAGAAGCAATCTCTTTTATCCTACTAATAAGTAATGGAGGTGAACAATTATTATGAATGTCTTTAGATTACATAAGGTTATAGGAGTTCTCGAAGTACTAACACTACTAAAAGAATTACCGGAAAATGAAAATGTAGTATTTATTTTAAATGAAAAAGAAAGTATTTATCATTTTATTGAAAAACTAGATATTAACAGAGTGAATTTAAGCAGATTAAAGATAGTAAATGAGATCAACTTTAGTACAAAAGCTTTCCTAAAGGATAAATATAGTAATCAGATTATATCAGAAATAAAAAGCTTAAGTGAAGCCTTAGAAAACATGAATGCCAATGAAATATATAAATATATTCTTATTTTAGCATCTGCAGATAATGACAAATGTCTTATTAGTGATATAATTCAACAGTTTATATATCTAGATTTAGATATTGATGTAATGCTTGAAAAAGAGGAAAAGGAAAGAGATTCTGTAGAAACATTTAGACAACATTTTAATAGACTTAAGTTATCTGTAGCAAATTCTCATAACTCTATTTTTCATATGAATGTAACAAATCAACTTCAAGGTCCTAAGGAGAAAATCTTAAAATTAATTGACGAAATTGAATTAGTTCTTTTTGATACTGAAAAAAAAGAATTATCCATCACCGTCATGGCAACAAAAAAATCCGGAAAAAGTGTGATAGTAAATAGCTTTTTAGGAAATGATTACGCCCCAACAAGTTTAGAACTTCCAACCCTAAACTCTATTGTATATAAAAACAATAGTGACAATGATATAGTTTTAGATTATAAAAATGAAAGTAAAGTCTTCGAAAGTGTTGATCACATTAGAAATTACTTGGAGGAAATGTATAAAAATGCTCAATTAGGTTATTGTACTGAGGATATGTATATACATTATAAAGTTGAAAAAGAGAGTTTTAATAACTTCACAATAATAGATACACCAGGTCCTAATTTAGCGGGTAGTAATCATAGAGAAATAGCTTATAAATGGATTGAATCCACTGATGTTATTATCTTCGTGGTAGACTATAGTAAATACTTAACTACAGATGAAGAAAAGTTTTTAAGCGATATTAAAACAGCTTTTGAAAAACATGATAAATTTTATTCCTTTATAGTAATTGTGAATAAAATAGATCTGATGTACACCAGTGGAGAAAAAGGTTCTGTAATAAGATTTCTAGATTTTTTAAGATTTAAACTTAAAGAACTTGGTTATAGGGGATTTGCAATCTTTGCTATTTCGGCATTACAATATTTTTCTGCAGTAAAAGTCCCTAAGTTAGAAGGCTGTGAACATCTTTATGAAGAAACTGGTGAACAACTAATGGCTGAACTGAGAACCTGCAAATCAAAATATCTGGGCAAAAGGGAATTGTCTCTAATACGAACTTTAGAAAATTATATTAGAGACCTTGAAGATTACCATGGAATAACAGATGCAAATTTAAATATGGTTAAAGAGAAAAGTGGTATGCCTAGACTTATGAATTACACTGATTATGTAACTTATCAAAAGACAACTGTGGAATCCTTAAAAACCATAATGAGGAAAATTGATGACGAATTTGTTAATCTTAAAAATGAATTTTTAACTTTTGACCTTATTAATTTAATTGATACAAAAGGAGTAAAAGAAAAAAAGAAAGAGGAGTTACTTAATAACATTAAAGATTTATTTGAAATGTTTGATAAGTCCAACCTTCTAATAGAAGAAGAGCTTGATTTCACTAAATTGAAAGAAGAAATTAATGAAGACCTTAAGAATTCAGAAGATGAGTTGTTAAAAATAATTTATGAAGAAATGGAAAAAGAGATACAAAATATTAAAGATTCCTTTAGGCATAAGTCAAATGAAGAATTGAGGGATATTGTTAACGGAGATACAAATATTATAACACCTGAATTCCAAACAAATTTTTATAATACTATATCTGATAAGTTTGATCAAAAAATAGCTAATTATGAATGCAAAATTAATAATGAATTAGATATTAAACAAAAACAATTAGTAACCATTGATAAAGAGATTCAACAAAGTATAAAATTATTTAATAAGCAGTTGAATAATAGTTTTGAAGTAGATAGTATTAATATCACCTTACCAAAGTTAGAGTTGGCATTTTCAAAAAAGAACTTTGATTTTAGTAAAGTAGATATAAAAGCCCTCACTGAAATACAGAATATAATAAAGAAATCCTTGTACCAGAAACACGGAGTCATTGGCCGTTTAATGCAAATTATCACATTAAATCATACAGATAAACGTTTTGGAAAGTATGAGCTAGATTATGATAGTATTGATGAAATGGTAGCCGCCCTTTTACAAGAACTACGAAATGAAGTTATAAATGCCATAAAGGAAAATACTACCAAGATACTTATATATTTAAACAGCTATTTAACGGAAGAACTCCAACCGAAAATAAAAGAAGAGATTAATTCTATGATTGATAATTATAAGGACTTAATCATTGAAATTAAAGCTTCTATTCAAATTTCCGAAGATGATTTAGAAAATGATATTAAATTTATTCAAGAGAAGATTAACTTTTTTGAGCATGTTAACAGTCACTTGCAAATATTCTTTGAGATTTGGGAGAATGTTAGATTTCACGCTAGTTCTTCCGCAAATGGTATGGACAATGGCTTTAAAATATTTTGATGGAAAAATATCATCTTAAAAAAACTAGAACTTCTAAATCAAAAGAATTGTAAAGGGTTTCTCTGACTAACCTGAGCAGGGAGAAACCCTTTCGCATCTTTAAATTTTAAATTTATAAAATATGTCTAATCTCTTTTCATTATTCTTTTTATCTTCTGTTACAATTATCTTTTCTATAAGACTTTCAACGGTGATCCTATCAAATTCATCAAAGTTTAAAATTCTATCAATATTCTCTTTGTAACCTTTTGATAGATCTTCCCTAGTGCTAGCTCTTGCAGCAAAATCCTCTATCTGTGCCTTTTTTGCGAGCAGCTTTTCCTGGTTTCTTTCTATACCTTGTACTAACATATGAAAGTTCCTCTCATTAATAACTTCATCAATTTTGTCTTGGTAAACCTTTTGAAATTGATTATCAAGCTTATTTAGCAGGACTTCAATATTTTTAAGTTCTGTTTTGTTTGGGTCCACTTCATTAGTACTACCCACTGCATAATCATATAGACTTTCTTTATCCACAAATTTTTCAACATATGCCTTTAATTTTGAACTAATAGTACTCTTTAAATAATCTTCTTTTATAGAATGTGAGGTACATCTTCCTCCACCCCTTTGACTATTAGTGCATTTGTAACCCTTATAAGCCTTTCTATAGGAAATACTAGAATCACACTCATTACATTTTAAAACAGTAGAAAAGGGATAAATATTATTACCCTTGTATCTATAATTTTTCGTTCTTGTCTTCATCAGTTTCTGTACTTCCTCGAAAATTTCTTTTTTAATTATACCTTCAAATTCTTCCCCGTAGATCCAATCCTCCTCTTTTGTGGCCTCTATTTTCTTTAGTTTGTAGCTTAGCTTTCTCCATCGCTGCTGTACCATCATCCCCCCATACTTAGGGTTTTTAAGTATATAACTTATTGTACTACTGCTCCATATACCATATTTCTTTCTACTGAAATTTTGTATTCTAGAAGCTGGCGGTTCTATATTTTTACTATTTAAGTAGGTGGCTATCTTCCCGTACCCCCATCCATTTCTGTACAAATCAAAAATTAGCCTTACTACTTTAGAAGTTTCATCTAAAGCTATCACTAACTTTATAGTTTTAACATTGCTCTTAATCTGCACATCAAAATTGTAACCAAAGGGTGGTTTACTCGCAATACTTGAACCCCTTAGCATCCTTTGTTTTAATCCATCCCTTGATTTCTTAGAACAATCTCTTATATACATCTCGTTGAAAATGTTTTTTATAGGTATTATCTCATTTATTTCGTCTAAGGTATCCACATTATCTTGCACAGAGATATATCTAGTTCCATTAATCTTAAAATACTTCTCTAAATACTCACCAGTGCCCAAATAGTCCCTTCCAAATCTTGATAGATCTCTAGTTATAACCATATTAATTCTTTTAGCCTCAATATCTTCTTTCATCCTTATAAAGCTGTCTCTTTCAAAATTCGAACCTGAAAATCCAGCATCTTCATATACTTCAACAACATTATATACCGAAAGCAAATCACTTTTATTTTTATCCTTGAGCCAGTTCCTTAAACTTTGTACTTGAGCAGGGATAGACTCTTGCTGATCTTTTCTCTCAGTGGAAACCCTTGCATATATAGCTACATTCCATATTTTCTTCATACCACTCATGCTTGTTCTTCATTTTTAATGGTGGCTTTATAACTATTATAATTATAATTTTTTATTAATTTTTGTTGGCTAGTAATTTTAACTTTAACTAACTTAATCATTAGTTCTTTTAGGTCTTCTTTTCCTGAGTGATATACAACCGTTATTGTGTTGTTCTTCACTAAATAACCTCCATATAAAATACTCTATATTTTATATGAATTAATTAATCTATATATGTAGAGAATAATTAATATAATCTACTATTAATTAACAGTAACTTAACTAAATAATACTAACAATAAACTCATAATATGTTATCATTAATTGTAAATATTTTACATTTATAATTTCTAAGGAGGTGACTTTATGGAAGGTAAAAACCTAACTTCAAAAATATTAGTACCCACTTGAGTTTATTAAGTAAGCGCTCACATTATGTATTTTTCTAAAGTATCAAACCTAGCCCTAAGAATTTAAGGGGGAATAATTAATGTTTAAAAAGAAACATAAAAAAATCCTTAGTTGGATAATAACCTCAGCCTTAATACTTTCTAATTTTACTGCGCTTAATAGTGTCAAAGCAGACGTACTTACTATTTTAAATGAAGGTTTTAATAATGTTTTAAATTCTCCAGGAACTACTACTACCTCAGTAGCTCCTGAAGGTTGGGTATTTAAAAATATTGGCGCTTATGCTTCCACATCTACTGGTTATTTTGGGAGTTCTGCACCAGCCCTAAAGTTTGGTACTAATGGTTCTCAAGTTACAACTCCTAGTTTTAATTTAACTGCTCCAGCAACAATGTCCTTTTGGCTAAGGGGAGCTTCTACAGACAGTACATCAGATTTACTGGTTGAAAAACTTCAGGGCACTGATTGGAAAATCATAGAAACTATTAAGCCCTTGCCTACAACAGCAACCACAATGACCTATACTTTATCACAAGATGTTAAACAAATTAGATTTACCTATACAAAAGTCCTAGGTAATGCAGATATTGACGACTTTAAAATTGTACAAGATGGAACCACTACTGAAAATGTATCCGTTACTGGTGTGACCTTAGACAAAACAACCTTAGACTTAGCTGTTGGGCAAACATCATCTTTAACGGCTACAGTAGCTCCAGCACTTTCTACAAATAAAAATCTTAGATGGGCCTCAGATAAAACTACTGTAGCAACAGTAGTAAATGGAGTCATAACAGCTGTTGCAGAGGGAACTGCCAATATAACGGTAACAACAGAAGATGGATTTAAAACCTCCTTATGCGTAGTCACCGTTAATGCTAAAGCACCACCTGCAAATAAAACCTTTAATATAATAGAAATAACAGACTTTCATGGACAACTTTTAGACTCTACTAATACAAAACCTGTAGGTGCAGCACTTGCAAAAGTAGTTAAAGATGTAAAAGCT
>JACMJL010000199.1 GCA_014380625.1 Clostridiaceae bacterium | reverse complement strand
TTGTTATGTTGAGAAAGGATGATGAGAAGGAAAAATATATTATTGGAGGATCAAGCACAAAAAATATGGTGAGTACTTTTGATACTGAAAGGGCAAGAGATTGGCAGCTTTTTTCACACAGATTATTTCATTCCTTTTTTGAATCAAAAATCACTGCCACCAAATATCACGAACCTCCAGTTTTAAACTTTTATGAGGGTCTAGCAACCTATTATGAAAATATATCCATGAAAAGTTTACCAGAAAGTATTAAAAATAGATTAAATATTTTTCCAGATAAGAAAATGGCAGATTTATTTGAGAGATATACCTATATGAGATTTAAAAATTCATTAACCCTATCACTTGCCCCTTTGTCTGAAATTCAAATTTTATCTTCTCCAGCTAAAATAGAATTTTTGCACTACACACAAGCACCTTTATTGGTGAAACATTTGGAGGATTTAGCTGCTGAAAAGACGGGTAAAGAAGATAATATTATTCGTTATATTGTTGATCATAAGGAGGATAATACAGTAACCCCAGATAAATTAGCTAATAAATTACTAGATAAAAATGGTGTGGATTTTATAGCTAGATATATGAGTAAGGATGAGCTATTGCCACTATGGAATTTGAGTAGTATAGGTGAAGAAAATAAAGAGGTAATTCAGCGACTAAATATCTTTGAATATGACATGTATACTTGGTTTTATCAGGAAAATTCATTATATATTTATGATGTATTAGATACAGATAAACTTTTAAAGTTATCTCATGAGGCTGATAAAGAAGGACTACATTTTGCAGACACCAAAACAGAAGCAAGTGTAAAAACTATGAGCCCAACGGTTTACAATTTATTAAAAGAATATATGCTTCGAGCAAAGGTTTGCTCAGTAGATGTGAAGGCCAACCATGCTAGAGAAGATTTACTATCAAACAAGAGCAATGTTGATAAATGGAATGCCTTCAAAAACAATTTTAATTAGCAACAATTTTAAAACAAAAGAACTTATTTATATCTTGTATAGTTTATTCTTAGTAATTTTAAAAGCTAAGAATTTAATTATAATTTATTACAAATAAAGGAGGGTAAAAATGAATAATTTATCAAAAAGACTTCTTAGTACAGTTTTAACCTGTTCTGTGTTATTTGCTACTATTCCAGTTCGAACTGTATTTGCTGCTGATAAATCAAAAACTGTTATTGCTCTAGGTAATGCTCATATCGATGCAGCATGGAATTGGCGTTATGCTGAAACTATTCAAGAAGTAAAAACAACTTTCACAAGAGCACTTGACTTAATGGATTCTAATCCAAATTATCACTTCTCTCAATCAGCCTCTAAGTATTATGAATGGGCTAGGGAATACTATCCTGAAATAATACCGAGGGTTGAGGCAAAAATCAAAAATGGACAGTGGGAAATCGTAGGTGGGCAGGTTATCGAACCTGATCTAAACGTACCTAGTGGGGAGTCATTAGTAAGACAATCCCTTTATGCTCAAAAGTACTTTCAGAAGAACTTCAATGTGACACCAAAGGTAGGCTGGGTTCCAGATGTATTTGGATTTACCTACAATATGCCACAAATTCTTAAAAAGAGTGGCATGGATTACTTTCTTACTACTAAGTTAAATTGGAACGATACTACTAAATTTCCCTATGAAGTTTTTAATTGGAAGGGACCAGATGGTAGTAAATTGCTTACTTATAAGCCGACAAATGACTATTCCTATAATGGGAGTGCCATAAATACCAATAGCTTTAATGCTATAATGGCTAAGCCAACAGCCTTGGGACTTGATTACGCTATTGCCCTTTATGGTTCGGGAGACCATGGTGGTGGTCCTACAACTACAGATGTTACTAATTTAAATAATGTTAATGCTGATCCAAATGCCCCTTCAGTAAAAATGGGGAATGCAATTGATGCTTTTAATAGTATAAAGCAAAATGTTCAAGCTAAGGGGGTTACACTACCTGAAGTTGATGATGAGTTGTATCTTGAAAAACATAGAGGAACTACAACTTCAGCAGGTCCAATGAAAAAGTATAACCGTGTTACTGAAATTAAAGCTGAAGAAACAGAAAAACTTAGTTCTATTGCTACTATTTTAGGTTCAGCTAGCTATCCAATACAAAAGATTAATGCTGCTTGGGCTAAAACAACCTTAAATCAGTTTCATGATGTTTTGCCAGGTTCTTCAATAACTCCAGTATATGATGATGCCTTTAATGATGCAGAAATTGCTTTAAATGAGCTAAATAGTTCATTAAATAACGCTATTAATGGTATTGATAGCAGAATAAATACGTTAGGAACAGGCACAGCAATTGTATTGCAAAATACATTATCTTGGGATAGAACAACAAACGCTCAATCTTCACTAGATGTATCAGGTGCAGATAAAGTGGTTGGTATTTTTGATGTAAGTGGTAAAGAGGTGCCAAGTCAGATCACAAGTAGAGTTGGCAATAAAGTTACAGTTGTTTATACTGCAACAGTACCAGCTATGGGTTATGCAGTGTATAGAGCTGTAGAGAAAACTAATCCAGTTGCAACTACAAATTTAGTTGTAGATAAAGCAAATAGAACCATGCAAAATAAATACTTGAAAGTTATAATTGATGGTACAACAGGAAATATATCTAGCATTTTTGATAAAATCAACAATAAAGAAATTTTTCAAACTGGCAAACAAGGGAATGTGCTTCAGGTTCTTGTTGATACACCAAAGGAATGGGATGCTTGGGATGTAGATGGTGATGATATGAAGGCTACCCCAACTGAACTTAATTCAGCAACTTCAATAGAACTTATTGAAAATGGTCCTATAAAGGCTACTTTTAGAGTTAAAAAGGTCTACGCAAGTTCTCCAATTACACAAGATATCACGCTTAATACTGATTCAAATAAAGTAGATGTTAAATTAGTTACTGATTGGAATGAAACTCAGAAAATGTTAAAAGTAGCATTTCCAATGAGTGTAAGTAATAATAAAGCAAGCTACGAAATTGCCTACTCAACTATTGATAGGACCACAGATATAAATTCTTCAAAGTTTGAAGTTAATGGCCACAAGTGGGCAGATTTAACTGCAACAGACAAAAGTTATGGAGTTTCTATATTAGATGATTGTAAATATGGTTGGAATTGTTTTGGAAATGTATTGAGATTAACCTTGATAAAATCCGCTGCAGATCGTGGTGGCAATAAGGATAGAGGACACCAGGAAATGAGTTATGCTATTGCGCCTCATGCTAGTGATTGGAAAGCAGCAGATACAGTTTTAAAGGGATATGATTTCAATTATCCTCTTCTTTCACAAACCACTAGTTCTCATGAGGGTGATCTTGCAAACAATAGTTCCTTGGGTAAAGTAACTTCAACAGATAATAATGTTATTATGACAGTTTTAAAGAAGGCTGAGGATTCAAATGACTATGTAGTTAGAATGTATGAAAGTGAAGGAAAAGATGGTTCTAGTGCAACAGTTAGTTTACCAACCTCAATAACGGATGTAACTGAAGTAAACTTATTAGAAGAACCAGTTGCAACTGCGGTAAAACCAACTTTTACTGGAAAAACCTTTACAACTACGCTTAGCAAGTACGAAATAAAGACCTTTTTAGTAAAGTTCAATAATACAGCTATATTTAAAGATCAAAAGCCTATAACTACAACCGTAGATTTAGCAAAGTCCTATAATATAGATGGTATTAGCTCCGATGCAAAAAGATCAGATGGTGATTTTACTGGAACAGGTGAAACCTTCTCCGCTGAATTAATGCCAGCTACTGTAGTTAGTGAAGGTGTAACCTTTAATATGGGGCCAAAAGCAGATGGAAATGCTAATTTTGTTAAAGCTAGTGGCCAAAATATTTCCTTGGCAAGCGGGCAACATAAATTACTTTATTTCCTTGGAACAGGAACACAAGGAGTAACTTCTGGTGATATAAAAGTTAACTACACAGATAATACTTCTACAACAAAAGGATTTAACTTTACAGGTTGGCAGGATACTATAGGAAATGACTTAACAACTTATGTAAAGGAAACAATAGGGTTAAATCTATCACATACCCATACTTCAACTGAAAATACCTATGATGTAGATAATAATTTATTTGTATACAGGCTGGCATTAGATCCTTCAAAGACTGTAGCTACAGTTACCTTACCTAATGCTGGAGGCATGAAAATTTCTGCAATGTCCTTTGTTGATGGAATATCCATTGATAATATGGACACTCAATCACCTACAGTGGTTAAAAATCTTTCAATTTCAACACCTAATAACTATTATTCTTCTTATGTAAATTTATCTTGGGATATTGCTACAGACAATATAGGGGTATCAAATTACATTATATACAGAGCTTCAAAAGAAGATTTATCTGATCTTAAGGTAATTGGAAGAAGTGTAACTAATAATTATAAAGATTCGCAATTTAACTCCCTTAGTAAATTCTATTATCTAGTAAAGGCAGAAGATGATGCAGGCAATGTTGGTCCTTCTTCTGTTGTTAAAAACACCTATGCAGGAGCGAATATTGCTTTTGGAACCACTGCTACATCAGATAGTTCTACAGGTGCTGCTGAGACTGCTCAAATGGCAATAGACGGGATTACATCTACTAAGTGGTGCGCAAATACAACTGGTACTCATTGGTTAATGGTAGACCTGGGAGTAGTTAAACATATTGATGGATTTAAGACTTCCCATGCTGCTGCAGGCAAAGAGGATGCAAATTGGAATACAAAAGCATACACTATTTCAGTTAGTAATGACAACAAAACTTGGACCACACCTGTGACGGTTACAGGAAATACAAAAGCAATCACAGAAGATTTAGTAAAGACTTCTGGTCGCTATGTAAAATTAAATGTTACTACTCCTACAAATAATACTGATGTTGCTGCAAGAATATATGAATTTATGATTTATGGCAATGATGTGGATTTCAAAGCAGTACCTGACACTACATTAAAGAACATTGACATAAGTAGTTACTTCAATTTAGATGGTATGGCTTCTTTATCTAGAAAGCCTACTGATGGTAATTTAGATGGTGTTGGTGGAAATTTTGATTCAGATATTATGACACAAAACTTTAGTGTACAAAGCTTCAACTTTACTTTAGGATCTATGAATGATGGAAATAAAAATGTAATTCAATGTAATGGTGGTTCCATTACTTTACCACAAGGAAAAGCTACGGATTTGTACCTATTAGAAACTGCTACTCAAGGAAATCAAACAGGAAACTTTACTGTTAATTATGTTGATGGTACTAGTTCAACTAGTTCTGTTACAATGACAGATTGGTGTAGCCCAACCGTTACAGCACCAGAATCTTTTGCCCTTAAAATGGATCATAGAATTAATGGTAGCACATCTCAGACTTTGGGGGTAAACCTTTATTTAAACAGTATAAAAATTGATGGAACAAAGGTAACAAAGAGCTTAACCGTCCCTAATAATGTAAACATGAAAATTTTCGCTTTAACTTTGAAGGGTTATGTAGATACTAATGCATTAATTACAACAGGATTTGAATTGGGACAAACGCAACCTACCTGGTCTGATACCCTAGAATCAAGTGCCAACGTATCAGGGTATTTGTCCACAATTTCTCCAGAATGTTCAATCAGATATAACGAATCACCACTACCTCATACTGGAACAGCAGCAATTATGTTCTCAGGAACAGACAACAGTGCAACTCAATCCTACTGCTACAGTAAGGTGTTTGATGTAAATATTCCTATTACAGCAACCACTCAGCTCAGTTACTGGTTCTACCCACAGCAGGAGAACGGCAGACGTGTTGCTATAGACTTTATCTGTACTGACGGTACAACCTTAAGAGACAGCGGAACTGTAGATCAAAATGGATTTAATATCCATCCCGCAACAGGACATGGAACTATCAACACATGGAACTATATACAGTGCTTACTTGGAACAAAATTGAATGGCAAGACCATTGACCGAATTAATATCGGATATGATAATCCTGCATCTACAGGACAGTATCGCGGTTATATTGATGATATAACCATCTCCAAATAAGTTAGTTTTTAAAAAAATAGCCTCCTTGAAAAACGTAATGTCGTTTTCAGGGAGGTTTTTTGTTAAAATATTAGAGATTCTGATAGCACTAATAACCCTAATTTAAATAAAGTGTTGGTTTACAAATTATCTAATTGTACAATGCCACTTCTAAGTAGTCCAACAAATTCATCCACCACTTCAGGGTCAAACTGACTTCCCGATCCTTTTATCAATTGAGCTACCGCATGATCCAGAGATAGCTTCTGCCTATATAACCTATTTGTGGTCATAGCGTCAAATGAATCTGCCACTGCAAGAATTTTTGCTAAAAATGGAATTTCCTCTCCTTTTAAAGAGTTAGGATAGCCCTTTCCGTCCACTCGTTCATGATGGAACATAACAAGAGGCACTATATCTTTAAACATTGATAACGCAGAAAGTATATTAGCTCCAGTTAAAGGATGCTTTTTTATCTCTTGAAATTCCAACTCACTTAATTTTTTACCCGATAAAAGTATATCATCCGCAGTACCTATCTTCCCAATATCGTGGAATATCCCTGCTACCCTTAACAAATCTAAATCTTTTTCATTTAAATGATTAAAGCATTTTCCAATTTCTACAGCATACCTGGCAACTCTATCAGAATGGCCGCTTGTATAATCGTCCTTTGCATCAACTGTAAGTCTTAGCGTATCTATTGTTTCTTCATATCTGGACTTGATTATTTCATAAGTTTTATTAAGTTCATCATTTTTTATATTAAGTAATGAATGCAAGAAAGCATTATTTATAGAGCTTGCTGCTTGCTTTGCAAATATATCCAACAGGTTTATGTTTTTATAATTGTACAATTCCACATAAATAACTCCCATACACTCTGCTTTATCATTAATCAATGGAAAAAACACACCTTCTTCATATTGGACCCTTTGCTTTTGCATTCT
>JACMJL010000198.1 GCA_014380625.1 Clostridiaceae bacterium | reverse complement strand
CTTTGGGATAATATTATTGCATCATAATATCAACAGCATAAAATGATTTTATGATACCGTTAGATACGTCTCCAGGAGTTGTAAGTTTTATATCAAACCAATAAGTATTACCCTCAAGTAACTTGTGATATTTAATATCTTCAAGTACTAATAGAGTCTCTTTAGGTTTGTTATTTTCAGACCAATAGTACTTAAGGATTCCTTGGTGTTTAACTGCATAAAAGGTGTTATGTTTTTCATATAACTGTATTTGATTAAAATTGCTGGATTCAACAATTATAGTAGGTTGGGTATATAAGGTTGTTATTTTTGGCTTGATAAAGATCGTGTTCAATAGAATGTATTCTATCACTAAGAAGGCTACCAATATAAGAAATATCACCAATTTATATACTGAACTAGATTTCATAGAATAGTCCCCCTTTGTTTATCAGATAGTGTTAACACTATCTAAATTTTATTTATTTAAATCCTTGCATTGGCAAGGGTTTAAGCTGTTTTTATAACAAAAAAACAATGACCCCCTCTTTTTGGTATAATTGTTGTATCTCAACCCAACAAAATTCCAAAAGGAAGGTGTCATCATGAGTACAATTATATCAATATTATTTACATATAATCAACTATTACTTTCGCAGATAAATCAATTACTTATTTTCATTGCAAAGAATATACCCCTAAATGGTCCAAAATATGATATGACAAGTCCTAAATACAAGAAACTTACCGTAGATAAATTGCCTATTATTAAGACCTTTGAAAATCTAGATTACAATCAACTTTTAAATGAGTACAAAATTGCTAATGGTAAGGATAAAAAGCCAGTTAATCCTCGTGGTAGAAACCCAGTAGCACCTGATACTGTCTGCCCTCGCTGTGGTGCTCCACATAACTATATCTACGATAATGCAGGTGGCCGTGGACAGCTTTGTTGCAAGGTTTGTGAGCTGCATTTTAGCAGAAACAAGGTTGATTTCAAGACTGAGAGCTTTCACTGCCCATTTTGTGGACAGGCTTTAAGTAAAAAGAAGAACCGTAAGAGCTTTTATGTTCACAAATGTGTTAATAAAAAATGTAGTTTTTATTTGGATTCTCTTGCAAAACTTTCACTTGAAGACATTGAAGAATATAAGAAAGATAAACACAAATTTAAACTGCATTACATTTACCGTGAATTTACCACTAATTATTTTGATGTTGATTTATCTTCTATGCCAAAGGGTGCTACTAGCCTCAAGTTCAGAAATTTTTCTTCCCATGTAATGGGTCTTTGTCTAACGTATAAAGTTAATTTAGGACTATCTACACGCCGTACGGCGCTTGCTCTTTGGGAAATCCATGGGGTCAAAATATCTCATGTCATGGTTAGTAGATACGCTATAACAGCTGCCGCTTTGGTTAAACCCTTTGTCGATAATTACGATTATAAACCTACTAATTATCTTGCTGCTGATGAAACTTATACTAAAGTCAAAGGGATCCATCAATATGTGTGGATTGTTATGGATGCTATCAAAAAATCAATTTTAGGATACCAAACCTCTTTTAGCCGTGATACTGGCCCTTGCATTTTAACTATGCGTATGGCATTTGATAAGTTTAAAGAATTCCCGGGCAAGTCTCTTAAATTCGTTGCTGATGGTTATACTTCATATAAGCTTGCTCAGCAACAGTTTAATCTTAACGGCTTTGACTTCGATGTAACTCAGGTAATTGGTCTTGCTAATAATGATCCTGTCTCAACTGAATATCGTTGGGTTAAACAAATAATTGAACGTCTAAACAGAACATTTAAATTCTCTTACCGTGTTACAAATGGCTTTGGTAGTGAGGACGGTTCCAACACGCATATGGCCTTATTTGTAGCCTATTACAACTTTCTCCGCCCACATAGCTACGCTTATTGGGAACCGCTGAACTCTATTCCTGCGCTCGAAAAGATTCCCACAATGCCTGGCAAATGGCAAAAGTTGATAGAACTTTCTCAACAACTTATACTAGAAAACCAACTTGCCTAGCTGAACTTACCATTAATATTTTATTATAATCAAATTGACCTTACGTGCTAGTTTCTGTGAAAAAAACAGTCTAAGAAGGTTAATTTTTGTTGCCCTTTTTTCTTTTGTGAGAATAAAATTCTTAAATTCCTTAATTTTAAGTATAGAAATCTAAAGGTTTAATTTCTTCAAGATACAAGCCTAACCCTAATATTCCCAATTCGGTTTTTTCATAGGTCAGTTAACACTATCTACTATTTATATATAACAAATTTATTTTCCCTTTAAAATCCTTCTCTCTAAGGGCTATATCTTTTATCATAGCTCTAAATGGTGTTATACCGATACCCCCTGCTATAAAACAAGTTGGCTTAGCCTTATCAATGTAGAACCCACCTATTGGCCCCCTAAGCACCATTTTCGTACCACTTTTAATTTCTAATAATGCTTTTTTATAGTCACTTGGCTGCTTATCTATTTTCATTGAAATCATAATTATATTTTCTAAAGGGCTTGATGCTATACTAAAGGCCCTTGAGCCCTTTTTAATTTTTGTATGTTTGATAACGAACAAGGCATGTTGTCCTGCCTTCCAATCTATTGGTTCACATGCATCAAATAAGAATGAGTATATTCCTTCACTCTCCTCAATTACCTCTCTAAAAACTATTTCCTTTGGAGTTAGTACTGCCTTGATATCACTTAAAAAACTCATAATAAACCTCCATTTTATTAATTATTTATTAAATTTTTACCAATATTATAGGCTTTATTTAATAGCCTTTTTTTCTTATGTATGGCATCTTTAGTAAAAGCTCCAAGCACAGTAATTCTCTTTATAGGTTTTATCCCCATAGCTTTTAATGATTTTTCAGTATATCTGAAATATCGGTCAAATATTAAAGGGATTGGTGCTGCATGTGAGTAAATAAAAATAGTTTTTTTAATGCCAAACCGAGGTTTGTGTTTTTCATTTGTCAATGGATAAAAGCGATCCAAAAGATTTTTAAGCAGTCCCGACATTTGATGAATATATACAGGTGATGATAATATTAAGTAATCAGCTTCCTTAATTTCTGCATAAATTGCTCTAAGATCATCCTTTATTACACAATGATCGTGTTCTGGTTGCCTACAATACATGCAAGCTTGACAAGGTTTTATCGTCATATCATTAAGATAATAGATTTTAGTTTCAATCTGATTTTCAGTTGCACCTCTTATAACTTCTTTAACAACGGTGTCAATATTACCATTTTTTCTTGGACTTCCAACAAACGCAATTAGTTTACTCATATATTAGTTCTCACCTTTACTTTCTCAAGTAAATTTTTAATTGCCATATCATCACAAACCTCACCATGTGCATTATAAAATACTTTTGCCCCTTTGCTTATTAACATTTTTATACTATCTCTTAGTGCGCTTATATCATTCCATATAAATGGGTACTTAGCTATAGTATAATTTCTCTTGCTTTTCCCACTCAACATATCACCAACAATGGCTTCCCCGTTATTTAGTAAAACTGATAATGATCCTACAGTATGACCTGGCGTGTGAATAACATTGCCATTTACACCAAACTGATTTAAACTAAAATCATCTTCTAACAGGAAATCTGCCTCAAAAGTTTTTATTTTTGGTTCTTTCATTAACTTCATTATTAATTTTGCTAAAAGGCTTCTAGCTTGCACTGGAGTTGAAATGCCTCTTGCAAGGTAATCTCCTTCTGTTTTATGAATTAGGACTTTTGCACCTGTTAAAGTTTTCATTTGCATAAGTCCGCCAGTATGATCAAGGTGATTATGTGTCAATACAATTAATGAAATATTTTTCGGGTTAATTTGATTTTTAATAAGGAACTTCTTTATTTTATCAAAGGACTGCGGTAAACCAACATCTACTAAAATATATTCTTTATCGCCTTTTATCAAAAAAGCTTTAACCATACCCAGATTAATTGGAATTACTTGTTTTTCCATATATCCTCCTTATTGCCTGTTAATAATAACTTATCATACTGCTTTAATACTTTATCCAGTTTGTTCTTAAGTTGTTTTGATGCCTTGATTATTAGGTAAGATAAATCATGCATATTATTTCTCTTCTTATAGTTAGTGTACTATCTATATGATTAGTATACTAACTTGTTTTGTATTTGTCAATTCTATTCTCAGCCTTTTAGTATGTTATTTTGAGTTATATTCTTTTCCATCAGCACCAGTTCGTCGGAATTTCCGACATACTGAATTTTCTTAAGCTCACCATCCGAGAAAATATTTTGATGCCATAGATAGAATAAAAGATCGTGTTGATTTTTTGTCAGTATGGAATATTATAAAGGGCAAAAACTTAATAATTCTTAATACTTTTCACAAATAATTCTTAACTAATTACTTATAAAATAAATTATAGAAGTTATATAAGGAGAGATTAAGTATGTTTAAGTTTATAAAAGAATTTATTAAAAATCCTAATTTTATTGGTTCAGTGGTACCAAGTAGTGAAAGTTTAGCTAAAAAAATGGTAGAAGGTATTAACTTTCAAGAATGTAATTGTATTATTGAATATGGTGCCGGAACAGGAGTTTTTACACAAAAGCTTATAGCAAGAAAAAAAGAAAGCACTTTACTATTAGTTTTTGAAAGTAATAAAATATTTTGTGAGGATTTATTAAACATGTATGGACACAAGGAAAATGTCAAAATTATTAATGATGGTGCTGAAAATGCAAGAAAATATCTAAGCCTATATAATATTAATCAGGTGGATTACATTGTATCGGGACTTCCTTTTACGGTATTGCCAGTAAGTATTTCAAGTGATATATTAATGAATACAAAGGATATATTAAAAGATAATGGAGAGTTTATAACTTTTCAGTATTCATTAGTAAAAAAGAGGTTCTTTGAAAGTTATTTTAACAGTATAAAATCAAAAAAAGTAATTATGAATTTACCACCTGCATATGTACTGATATGCAAGTAAAGGAGAGACTATGAACGATAGAATATTAGTGGTAGACGATGATAGAAGTATAAGAAATTTAATCAAAGTTTATTTGGAAAATGATGGTTATGAGGTTTGTAATGCTTGTAATGGGCAAGAAGCTTTAGATTCATTAGTGAGTAATGAGTATGATTTAATAATATTAGATGTAATGATGCCAATATTAGATGGGGTAGCTACTTGTATAAAAATTAGAGAAACATATACAATGCCTATAATATTTCTATCAGCAAAAGGAGAAGAGATCAATAAAATACAAGGATTAACTGTTGGAGCAGATGACTACATTACAAAGCCTTTTGGCTCAATGGAACTTCTTGCTAGGGTGAAGGCACAACTTAGAAGGTACAAAAAGTTTAATAATAATCCTGTTAGTAAAAATATAATTGAAATAGAGGATTTAATTATTAACACTGATACTCATGAAGTTACTGTTAGAGAAAAAAAAGTAAAATTAACTCCAAAGGAATTTGATATTTTGGAATGTTTGGCTAGGAATAAAGGAATGGTATTCACCGTAGAAAAATTATACGAAACAGTGTGGAAAGGAGGCTTTGTGGTTTCTGATACCTCTATAGTAGTGCATATAACAAATTTAAGACAAAAGATAGAAATGGATCCTAAAAGTCCTCAATATATTAAGACGGTATGGGGAGTTGGCTATAAAATATGACAGGAAAAATGTTTAATAGGATAGCCTTCAAACTAATATTGTTAATTACAATTGGTTTATCAGTAAGTTCAATTATATTTGTTTATATAAATAATAGATTTAATTTTTGGTTTCTAGAGAAGGGAAATGAGCTTTCGCCTGTGCAAATGGTTAATACGTTTAATCTTTATGCAGCTCTTTTAATTATTACTCCTATTGTTACATTTATAATTATATTTCTTTTAGGCATAAATAAGAGGGTAAAATATTTAAAATATATAACTAATAGTGTAAGTGTAGTAAAAGAAGAAGTTCATTTAGAGGAATTAAGCTTGAAAGGAAAAGATGAAATTACAGAGTTAGCAAAAAGCATTAATATTATGTCTAGTAGATTAAAGGAAAATTATGAAAAGGAAAAAAAGATTGAAGAAGCTAAAAATGAATTGATTGTAGCTGTTTCCCATGATTTAAAAACACCGTTAACTTCAATCATAGGATATTTAGAGCTACTTAATGACGATAAGTTCGCTTATGAAGATGTGCAGAGGGGATATTTAAATGTAGCTTATGGAAAAAGTGTAAGCTTGAATAATTTAATAAATGAATTATTTGAATATACTAAGCTTGCTAATAACTATATTGCTTTAGAAAAAACTCCTTTCAATATAGCAATATTAGTAAATCAAGTGGTTGGGGAGCATATACCATTTTTCACAGAGAAAAATATCAAAGTAGAACTAGAGAGTAAATCTCAGGAAATTTACTCTAAAATAGATATTCAAAGAATGGTTAGGGTTATAGAAAATATCGTTAAAAATGCAGAAAAATATAGTTTCCATAACACTATTTTTAAAGTTACTATGACGGAAATAGATAATAATATTAAAATTAGTTTTGAAAATATAGGAGAAAGCATAATCAAGGAAGAATTAGAGAAGATATTTGATAAAATGTATAGGCTGGATAAGTCAAGGACATCTGAAAATGAAGGGTCAGGACTGGGACTTACAATTTCTAGAAAAATAGTAGAGCTACATAATGGAAGGTTATGGGCTGAATGCAATGGTAACACTATACAATTTAATATTCTACTTCAAAAAGCATAGTTAATTTGATTACTATGCTTTTTTATTTGTTGTCACTAATTTTCTTAATAAATCTTAAGGTTTTTATATATAAAATCTTAAAAATTATACTTTAATATTAAGATATAAACAAAGAGGAGTGGTAACATGAAAAAGAGAAGTAAATTTATTCTAATTATAATTTTATGGTTAATAATTGTAGCTGTTTTATATAGTCAAGGACTCATTACAACAGATGTTAATAAAATCAATGAGATCATTGGAAAAAATCCTGTTAAGATGAGAGGCTTATTTATAATATTATCAACTGTAAGAGTGTTATTTTTCATTCCTCAAACTATTTTTATTATTATCGGAAGTATGCTCTTTGGGCCATATGAAGGGTTTATTTTATCTACTTTTTCCTTAGTTATATCTCACAGTATCATGTATGTTATTGGAAGATACTTTCAAAAACAATTGTTAGAAGAAGAATTTTTAGAAAAGAATAAAGGCATAATAGACATTCTTAAGAAGCATGGATATAAGATCTTAGCATTAGGTATAGCGTGTCCCATAACTCCTTCAGATTTAATAACCCTTTCAGCAGCTTGCATCAAATTAAATTATAAAAAATGTATGGCTACAATAGTCATGGCTGACGCTCCTATGATATTCCTATATGGATTTTTAGGATCTGGAATTGAGGATAATTTTTTCTTTAAGATTTTCGCAATTATTGTTATTGTACTTGTATCATATTACACATTTGTTACATGGAGTAAAATTAATAGTAAGCCAAAACTAATATAAAGACATTAGGATGTGGATACTGTAGAAAGTTCACTACGCTCACAAAGACCCCCGGCAGGCTGTGCGATAATTAGTTTTTAAATATAATCCACAGTTGAACTAGAAGTTTTAAATTTTATTGCAATTACGTTTCTTAATTTAAAGCAAAAAAAGCACCAATATTAGGCTCCTTTCATAATATAGGGGTTTACTAAATATCCCATGAGTTTTTCAACCCCTAGGATATTTATAATTCTTTTCAAATTGTAAAAAAGATAAAATTCAACAAGCGATAAAAATTCTTGAGACTAAATTAAATGAATATACAGAGTTTGAAAAAACGTTAGAGGAAAATGAAATTAATGAACTTAATCTTACAGATCCAGATGCTAAAACAGTTAAATTTGGTGCTCATCAGGAAACTGATGTTGGAAATAATATTCAAGCAGCAGTAGATTCAAAAAATAAGTTAATAGCTGGATTCGATGTAACTAACAACTCAGCAGATCAAGGTGAATTATATAATACCGCAATTATAGACTGCTTTGCAAGTTTGCGAGATGATCTTATTCCATTAAAATAGCCATAAACAAATAATTTAAGCATATCCTTAGAATTATACATTGGTCTTTCTGCAATATCGTTATTTCCTATTTTAAACCCTAAATATTCAATGTCTAAAGTATCAATTATTTTATCGATAACTCTAACTTCGTTATCGGTCTCTACATAATCTTGAAAACATTCAACGCTTGCTTGAAGTCTATCTCTTCCCAAAATATAGTTCATAGATTATCCTTCTCCAAAATACATGTCTATAATTTTTTTTCTTCGTACTTTGTTTACGTCCCACTCTACTTTATATGATTCTTGACTTTATACTACCACATAATTTATCTCACAAATGTAATTATATATTATAGTGGTTAAAATTATTGTATTATATTTGTTTAGTTGGCAAATTAAACCTGCATAAAAATGCCGTAAAATTTCAAATTTTACGGCGTTTAACTAATTAATTTAGCTTTTACTATATTGAGATATAGATTGAACTTAGAGTATTGTTTTAGAGAATTCGTATTTTTTTTAGGTGGTTGTCGCGACCCCATGAAAAAAACTGAAAATTATTTCTTCTTGCTAATTCAAAATAGCTTCATCAATAAAAGCTCCAACACTATTTACTATATTAAAAGGTTCATATTCCTTCCACAACTCTAAATTAGACAATAATACAACCTGTTTATCCTTGCCTTCTAATTTGTAATTTAACAAATCGTCTATTATATCTACCTCTTTAGAGTCATTTGAACCATAAACTACTGATCCTACTGAATTGAAATTTTTAACTAATATATAATACATTTCTCTAACTCCTCCTTAAATTCTTCCTCATTCTTTATAATGCCCTTGTCATATAATTCTTTTAGTTTTATTCCTATTTTATTATCCTCATATTT
>JACMJL010000197.1 GCA_014380625.1 Clostridiaceae bacterium | reverse complement strand
GAAAAACTTGAAGAAATCGCTAATACATGTGAAGGCGTAGAAAAGTCATATGCCATTCAGGCTGGAAGAGAAATTAGAATTATGATTAAACCAGATGAAATTGATGATGCAGGAGCAGTGCTAATTGCAAAGGATATTGTAAAGAAAATAGAAAGTGAATTAGAATATCCAGGACAAATTAAAGTAAATGTAATTAGAGAAACTCGTGCTATAGAGTATGCAAAGTAAAAAAATATATTTTATGTGAAATTACAATAATCCCTTCAATGTTTTGTAAATTTTTGAAAAAATACAAAACATTAAAGGGATTTTCTATTATCTGTAGAATATTACTAACTATGCGTATTTTTTATGTTTTAGGAGGTTTAATTATGGAAGTATTAAAAGTTTCAGCAAAATCAAGCCCAAATTCTGTGGCAGGTGCTTTAGCAGGAGTAATTAGAGAAAGAGGTGCTGCAGAAATACAAGCCATAGGGGCAGGTGCAGTAAATCAAGCAATTAAGGCAGTTGCCATTGCTAGGGGATTTGTAGCACCAAGTGGTATAGATTTAGTTTGTATTCCAGCCTTTACCGATATAATAATTGATGGTGAAGAAAGAACAGGTATAAAATTCATAATACAACCAAGATAGCAGTTTATTATGGGAGGTTTGATAAATTCAAACTTCTTTTTTATGTAAATATTTAAGTAAACCTTGATTATCAGTATAAAAATATGTTAAATTTATAAGGGTAAAAATGCAACAGGTTAAATTAGGTTTTTACATAAATAAACAAAATAATATTGACCTCAGGAGGAGTAAATTATGATACTATCTAGGAAAGCAGAACAGATTTCTGCATCAATTACTTTGGAAATTACTGCCTTAGCAAAAAAAATGAAAGATGAGGGCTCAGATGTAATTGATTTTGGAGTAGGTGAACCTGACTTCAATACCCCTAAATATATTCAACATGCAGCTATAGATGCTTTAAATAAGGGTTATACTAGGTATACTCCTACTTCAGGTATTATGGAACTAAAGAACGCTATTATAAACAAATTTAAGAAGGATAATAACTTGAACTATAAAGCATCTCAGATCATTATATCTACTGGTGCAAAGCAATGCCTTAGTAATACCTTTCAAGCTATACTAAATCCAGGGGATGAAGTTATAGTACCCTTACCCTACTGGGTTAGTTATCCTGAATTAATAAAGCTTTCTGATGGCATCCCTGTTTTCGCAAATACACAAGAGAGTAATAACTTTAAATATACAAAAGAAGAGCTTGAGAAAGTTGTTACAGATAAAACAAAGGCTATTTTGATTAATAGCCCTAATAATCCAACGGGTACAGTTTATACTGAAGATGAATTAAGGATGTTTGCAGACTTTGCTAAAGAAAAGGATATATTTATAATTTCTGACGAGATATATGAAAAATTAACATATAATGAAGTTAAACATGTTAGCATTGCATCACTTTCTGAGGACGCATATCATAGAACAATTGTAATAAACGGCGTTTCTAAAACATATGCTATGACAGGATGGAGATTAGGTTATACCGCAGCAAGTGAAGAAATAATTAAGCTTATGTCAAACATTCAAAGCCATACAACCTCGAATGCAAATTCTATAACTCAATATGCTGCAGTGGCTGCTTTAAATGGTGATACAACTACCATTAATTCTATGGTTTTAGAGTTTAAGAATAGAAGAGATTATATGGTAGAAAGAATAAATTCTATTAAGAAGTTATCTTGTGTAAAACCTGAGGGTGCATTTTATGTTATGGTTAATATTTCACAGATTTTGAAAAAAGAACTAAATGGTGTGGTAATTAATGATTCCTTGGATTTTTCGAAGCACTTATTAGAAGAAGAAAAGGTTGCAGTTGTTCCAGGAGATGGATTTGGCGTGAGTAATTTTATTAGATTGTCCTACGCAACTTCAATGGAAAGTATCCTAGAAGGCTTAAATAGAATAGAAAAATTCATGAAAAGTTTTAATTAAGCATGACAAAATTTCGAAATAGTGATATATTAATATTGCTAACATTTTATTAACTTGTTAAAGAGGTGTATTTATGAGTAAAAACATTAATTTTTTGTTGCCAGTTGATGGAAATCCTATTCCATTATCTGAGGTAAATGATTATTTATTTAATAAAAAAATAATGGGCGAAGGTGTAGCCATTAAACCTTCTGGTGATATTATCTATGCTCCAATTGATGGCGAAATCTCTGCTATATACGAGTCTAAACATGCAATTATAATTAAAAGCGAAGTGGGGCTTATTGTTTTAATACATGTGGGAATAGATTCTGCAAAACTTGAAGGAAAAGGTTTTGCTACTTATGTGAAGGTTGGGGATAAAGTAAATTCAGGTGATAAAATTTTATATTTTGATCGGAGTTTTGTTGAAAAAAATGTATCTGATATTACTCCAATTGTAATTACTAACCCAGAAATAATTGAGAGTTTTGATATTAATTATGACGCAAGAAAAGCTCTTGATACTTTGATGCAAATTACTATAAAATGATTTATATATAGTATAGAAAGAAAGTAGGAGGTGAAATAAGTGGTTACAAAAGAAGTTATTGTAAAGAGTGAGACCGGTATTCATGCAAGACCAGCTACACTTTTGGTTAAAAAAGCATCTCAATTTAAATCAGAAATTAATATTCAATATAATGGCAAAAAAGCTAATGTTAAAAGTTTGATTGGCGTTTTATCTTTAGGCGTTGCTAAGGGAGCTCTTCTTACTGTTATTGCTTCAGGTGTTGATGAAGTATTAGCGCTTGAAGAAGTTTCAAAATTAATAGAAACAATAGAAGATTAAAAAGAACTCCCGGATGGGAGTTTTTTTTATATACACTAATGTCTTGCAAAATATTTATTAAATGAATATCATGTGTTATAATATCAATATTGTGTCAAAATAATACTGTAGTCAGATGGAGGTACAAAATGAGAGATTCTTATACTACTCCTTTAAGTACTAGATATGCTTCAAAGGAAATGTCCTATTTATTTTCTGATGAAATGAAATTTAAAACTTGGCGAAAACTTTGGATAGCCTTAGCAGAAAGTGAAAAAGAATTAGGACTTAATATTACAAATGAACAAATTGAGGAGCTAAAGCTTCATAGTGAAGATATAAATTATGAGGTGGCTGAGCAAAAAGAAAAAGAAATTAGGCATGATGTAATGAGTTATATATATGCTTATGGAATTCAATGTCCAAAGGCAAAAGGTATTATTCACCTAGGAGCCACTAGCTGTTATGTTGGGGATAATACGGACCTTATAATTATGAAAGAAGCACTAATACAAGTAAGAAAAAAGTTATTAAATGTAATTAATTCCTTAAGTTCATTTGCACTTAAGTTTAAAGATCAGCCAACGCTTGGTTTTACTCATCTACAACCAGCTCAACTTACTACAGTTGGTAAGAGAGCATCCCTTTGGATACAAGATCTTTTAATTGATCTTGAAAATCTTGATTTTACAATAAGCAAGTTAAAGTTTTTAGGTGTAAAGGGAACTACAGGCACACAAGCTAGTTTCATGGAGCTATTCAATGGGGATGAAACTAAGGTAAAAAAATTGGATGCTTTAGTTACTGAAAAAATGGGTTTCGCAGAGTATTATATGGTATCAGGTCAGACTTATACAAGGAAGGTGGATTCCATAGTATTAAATACTCTTTCTGAGATAGCTCAAAGCGCGTACAAATTTAGTAATGATTTAAGATTACTTCAAAATATGAAGGAAATGGAAGAGCCTTTTGAAAAAAATCAAGTGGGTTCCTCTGCAATGGCATATAAACGAAATCCTATGAGATCTGAAAGAATAGGAGCTCTGGCAAGATATATTATTATAAACTCCTTAAACCCTGCAATAACTGCTTCTACTCAATGGTTTGAAAGAACCTTAGATGATTCTGCTAATAAGAGAATTTCTGTCTGTGAAGCATTTCTAGCGCTTGATGGGGTACTTAACTTATACATGAATGTATCAAGTAATTTAGTAGTATATCCAAAGGTTATAGCAGCACATATAAATAGCGAGTTACCCTTTATGGCAACCGAAAATATTTTAATGGAGGCCGTAAAGCGTGGAGGAGACCGTCAGGAACTTCATGAAAGAATAAGAGTATATTCAATGGAGTCAGCAAAGAGGGTAAAAGAAGAAGGATTAAATAATGATCTAATTGACAGAATTAAAAATGATCCGATTTTTCTTATGAGTGAAGCTGAAATTCTTTCCATAATAGATGCTGAAAAGTTCGTAGGAAGAGCTCCAGGTCAAGTTGTAGATCTTATAAATGAAGCTGTTAAGCCTATACTTGAAGCAAATAGAGAGTTTTTGGGTATAGATGTAGCAATTAACGTATGATGTAATATAGTCAAAACTGTCAGGATTTATCTGGCAGTTTCTTTGTTTGAAGCACCCTATGGCCTATGCTATAATAAGTTAAATTTATAAATCAAAGGGGGGAAGTCCGTATGGAAGATAAAAAAATAAAAACAAAAGTTTTAAGACCTAAATTTAATAAAGATTTAGACCTTATAGAATTATCTAGAGAAAATATAGTGGATGAAATTATGATTTCTTTTGGGATAATTAGTGATTGTTCTTTAGAAAACTATGAAGCAGAGAGGATGACCTTTAAACAGGTAATATTTAAAAATGTTACCTTTAATAAAATAACCTTTAGATATATAGAGCTGATAGATGTAAGATTTGAAAACTGTGATTTATCAAACGTAGATTTTAAAGAAGCTTCATTACATAGAGTAGAGTTTTTAAATTGTAAAGTTATTGGTATTAATTTAAGTGAGGCTACATTGAGAGAGGTGATTTTTGAAAATTGCAATGGCCAATATGCTTTTTTCAGCTATTCTAATTGTAAGCAAGTAGCATTCCTTCAATGTCAATTACGTTCCTCAGATTTTCAAAATTCAATATTTTCAAAAATTGAATTTCAAGAGTCTAATTTACTTCAGTGTCAAATGAATTTTACAAATCTTAAAGGAGTAGATTTTACTAGTTGTGATATTGAAGGTATGGGAGTAAATATTGCAGATGTTAACGGAACTATAGTTAACACAATGCAAGCAGTTTCACTTTCTACCTTATTGGGGCTTATTGTAAAATAAAAACTAATTTTATTAATTATATTGCAATATGAAGTGCTTAGAGCCTTAATATGAAAAATAAACTTAAAGGTATACATTTAGGCGTTAAACAGGGTGAAAGAGCTTGAGTGAAAGGATAAGCCTCTTATAATGCATGTTGCTCACTATCCTAACTAATTAACCTAATGAAAAAGAAATTTTATATAAATAATCTTGAAGTACAGATTGAATTGGAGCTTATTATTTATGAAAAAATTTAAAAAATTCTATATTGAAATTACTAACGTATGTAATCTAAGGTGTAATTTTTGCCCCGAAACTAAAAGAACTGCGGAGTTTATGAAAATAGAAACCTTTAGTAAAATTTTAGAACAAATAAAACCCTACACTGATTATATATACTTCCATGTTAAAGGAGAACCTTTATTGCATCCTGAAATAGATAAATTTCTAGATTTAAGCTATGAAAAAGGCTTTATGGTTAACATAACCACCAATGGAACTCTAATAAAAGAAGTTACTGATAAAATACTTATGAAGCCAGCATTAAGGCAAGTTAACTTTTCACTTCACAGTTTTGATGGTAATGAATTAGAAGAAGGGAAAGATGAATACATTAATAATATTCTTTTCTTCGTAAATCAGGCAGTAAATAAAACTAAGGTTATAACGGCTTTTAGATTGTGGAATCTAGATAAAGATAAAATCACAACAAGTCAAAGAAAAAGAAATCTAGAAATCCTTAATAAAATAGAAGATGAATTTAAATTATCCTATAAAATAGAAGGGGAAATTAACCCAATTAAAGGAATAAAAATAGCTGAAAGAGTATTCTTAAATCAAGATTATGAATTTGAGTGGCCAGCCCTAGAAAAAGAAGAAGATTTTAATAAGGGTTTTTGTTATGGACTTAGAAGTCAAATTGCAATTTTAGTTGATGGAACTGTTGTACCCTGTTGTTTAGACGGGGAGGGTATATTAAATCTAGGTAATATTCATAAAACTCAATTTTCTGAGATAATAGAAGGAGAAAGAGCAGTTAAGATTTATCAGGGATTTTCTAAAAAAGAGGTGTCAGAAGAATTGTGTAGAAAGTGTGGATATAGGAAAAGATTTAATAAGTAAATATAATACTCCTTTTATTCTTTGATAAAATATGGTATTATAAAGACATAAAGTATTGGAGAGGAGCACTAATTATGGAGACAATGAAACAATTTACTTTTTATCCTAGATATATTAGTTTACAAGGATTAGAAGATGTAAAAGTAGGAAATAAACTATTAAACGAGCTTACTTTGGATGAAGAAATGAGTTTAGGAAGCAGGCAAGTAGGAGATAGGAGTTATCATATTTTCTATTTTAAAAATGATCGTTTTTCAGTTTATTATCACAAAGGTGGGTTAGATGCAATGTATTCATCTAAATCCCTTGATGAAGTTTTAGACTATGTAAACAAATTAAGTATTGCGGATTTTCTGTAAAAATAATAAAATAATCTTATATTTAAAGCAGCTTATTTTATATAGACTGCTTTTTTTATGTATTGCTAACAAATATTTATTTTATAAATTCAAATTTCAGTATATATAAGTGATATACTTATATATAATTATATTATTTTACATAGTGATTAGAGGGCGAAAAATGTTAGAAGATTTATTTGTTTTATTTGTAATATATTCATTCTTAGGATGGTTAACAGAGATATTATATGCTTTTTGTAAGCATAGAAAGTTTGTTAATCGAGGTTTCTTATATGGGCCCTTTTGTCCTATTTACGGTTTGGGAGTAGTTTTAGCTTCAAAATTACTGTTAACCTTTCAATCTAATTTAATTATATTATTTATACTTTCAGTTATAATAACCTCAATAATTGAGTATATAACTAGTTACATTCTAGAAATATTTTTTCAGAGTACTTGGTGGGATTACAGTAATGAAAAATTTAATATTGATGGCAAAATTTGTTTGAAATTCTCGCTGTTGTGGGGATCAGCCTGTGTCTTTATTGTCAAAATTGTAAATCCCTTTGTGGAGAATCGTATAAGTACATTTATAAGCTTATTAGGTGCCTATGAAAAAATAATTTTAGAAATTATATTCTTATACTTTTGTATTGATTTTATTATTACATTATTCTCTTTATTTGGATTTAAGCGTATATTACTATCTTTACAAAATATTAAGCAAAAATATAATGTAGAATTTGCTAAGCTTAAAGAAAATACACAACTTACTATGGAAGATATAACTCGATTTAAAAATGATTTTACTTTGAAAGAAGAAACTATATTTAATAAAATTACTAAAAATCAGAGGCGTTTACTTAAGGCATTTCCATATCTTAATTCTAAAAGATATAAACTAATTGAAGAAATAAAAAAGAGAATAAGGGAGTTTTAGCTCCCATAGGTAGAAGGAGTAGTTATCCTTCTATTTTTATGCCTTTCTAAGGAAAAAGTAACTATTTAATCAATTATACATATTGTGATTATATATAAAAACTAATTACAAGGAGTTTAAAATGAGTAGTCATAGCTCTAACATAGTAAATGCTTCTTTGTTCAAAAAAAAAGTAAATTATATTGGGAAAAAATTATTAGAAAATAACAATGATTACAATATGAATAATAATTTTTTTTCTATAGTTTTCATTTCTGATACTCATTCCGAACAATTAACGGAAAACAAAAGAAAAAATTCAAGTTTAGAACAATACTGTATGTTATTAAAAAAAGTAAAAGTACATCCGGAGGTTTGTTGCATAATACATGGCGGTGATGCTATACAAGGGTTTACAAATAATTCAAAAAAATCTAACCTTCAACTAAAACAATTTATAGCAGCTACTAAATTGGAGCTTTATGAACAAATGGAACCAACTAAATTAATTCCTTTTGTTATGAATATAGGTAATCATGACTATTGTTATGATGGGAAAAGAGATCATTCCAGTGATAATTTTAATGATTTAGTAGGAGAGAATTCAGATTTAATAATGCTAAAAAAGAATTCATTAGATATTATTTTGTTAGAAACTGGAGATACACATAATGGATTTGTAAATATAAACTCTTTCAAGAAAGAAATAAATTCTGTTGAAAAGAAAATTAAAAAAGAACATAAAAAGGTTTTATTCCTCCTGGATATGCACATTCCACCACAACTAGGAGAGCTTTCTAAATACTCAAATCATACATTAAATTCACAACTTACAAATGAATTTGTAAGATTTCTTAATAAGTACCAAAACAGAATAATTGCAATAAGTACACATCATATTCATAATTTTCGTAGTGAAGATTCCGCCTTGCCTATATACATTCATCCACAAGGGAATATACCAATTTATTTAACTTCTAATGGTGGTCAAAAGGATTCAAGTAAACACTCTAAAATTCAATACAAGTGCTTAAAAATGAACTTTGAAATGAATGAGAATACACCTATACTTAAAGATGTAGCAGAAATAAAATAAAAAACTGGTAGTATAAATACTACCAGTTAAGAATTAAGTTACATCTTCTGTCTTTTTTTGTAGTGAGTGTGTAAAAGCTCATGAGCCTTTTCACCATAAGGTTCGCCAAGGAATTCTTCATATAATTTTTTGATCTCTGGGTTTTCATGAGACTTTCTTAAAGTTTTACCTCTGTCTTCTCCATAGATAGCTTCAGCACGTTTGTTTAGTATATCTATATCGCCTTTAAGATATGGTTGTCCGCCTCCGCCTATACATCCACCTGGGCAGGCCATTATTTCAATAGCATGATACTCTGCTTTGCCAGCTCTAATGTTTTCTAGGAGCGTTCTTGCATTGCCCAAACCATGTGCAACAGCAATTTTAACCTCTAATCCATTTATAGGTACTGTAGCTTCTTTAATACCAGTCATACCACGTAGTGCAGTAAATTCAACATTTTCTAAGGTTTCATTAGTTAACCATTCGTAAGCTGTTCTTAATGCAGCTTCAATAACTCCACCAGTGGTTCCAAATATAACACTTGCACCGGTTGATTCGCCCATTGTTTTGTCGAAATCTTCGTCTTCAAGTGATTGAAAGTCTATGCCGGCTTCTTTACACATCTTAGCAAGTTCTCTTGTTGTTATAACTATATCAACATCTTGTAATCCATCATGAGAAAGCTCTGGACGAGCAGCTTCATACTTTTTAGCAAGACATGGCATTATTGAAACAACTATCATGTTTTCTGGTTTAACTCCCATTTTCTCAGCAAGATATGTCTTAGCAATTGCTCCAAACATCTCATGAGGGGACTTGCAAGTAGATGGAATGTCTAAAAGATCTGGGAATTGGTGTTCAAAGAACTTAACCCAGCCTGGACAACAACTTGTAAGTATAGGAAGTTTTCCACCATGTTGTAATCTATGAACGAACTCTGATGCTTCTTCCATAATTGTTAAATCAGCAGCAAAATCAGTATCAAACACTTTATCAAATCCAAGAGCACGAAGTGAAGCTACCATTTTACCAGTTACATTTGTTCCTGGAGCATATCCGAATTCTTCACCTAAAGCTGCTCTAATAGCAGGTGCAGTTTGAACAATAACAACTTTCTTTTCATTGTTTAAAGCTCTCCAAACCTTAGGAATGTTATTTACTTCTGTTAATGCAGCTGTAGGACATACTGCTACACACTGACCACAGAAGGTACATGAAGTTTCATTCATAGGTAGGTTAAAAGCAGGGGATATAACTGTTTCAAAACCTCTATCTACTGCGGATAAAACATTAACTGTCTGAACCTTATTACACATTGTTTCACATCTTCTACAAAGGATACATTTATCCATATTTCTAATTATAGAATGACTTGTATCATCTATAGGGTATGTGGACTTTGCTCCTTTATAAGCGATTTCACGTACTTCTAAATCTGCAGCTATTTGCTGTAGTTCACAATCAGTATTTTTTTCACAAACAAGACAATCTTTTGGATGATCAGAAAGAAGGAGTTCAACAACAGTTCTTCTTGCTTTAATTGCACGTCTTGAATTTGTTTTTATAACCATTCCATTAGCAACAGGAGTTGCGCAGGACGGAGCTAAATTTCTTCTTCCTTCAATTTCAACCATACATACACGACAAGTTGCAGCTTGGTTAACCATTTTTGTATCATGAAGATTTAAATGACATAGAGTAGGAATTTTTATATTAAGAAGCTTTGCAGCGTCTAGTATTGTAGTTCCATCCTCAACCTGAAGTTCTTTATTATTAATATTAATAGTTACCATTGAAATTCACCTCTTCCCTTACTTTTTAATGATTGCATCAACTGGACATGCTGTTTGACAAGCGCCACATTTAATACATTTATCTTGATCAATTACATGTAATTGCTTAACTTTACCACTGATACAGTTAACAGGACAGTTCCTTGCACATTTAGTACAACCAATACACTTATCTGTTACTGTGTATTGTAAAAGTGCCTGACAAACTCCAGATGGACAACGTTTTTCTTTTACATGTGCTTCATATTCATCATAAAAGTATTTTAAAGTACTTAATACAGGGTTTGGTGCTGTTTGACCAAGTCCACAAAGTGATGTATCTTTTATTGTTTCTGAAAGGTTTTTTAAGTCAACTAAGTCTTGCTCTGTTCCTTTTCCGTCTGTAATTTTATTTAACATTTCAAGAAGACGTTTATTACCAACACGGCAAGGAGTACATTTTCCACAAGATTCTTCAACTGTAAATTCAAGATAGAATTTAGCTATATCTACCATACAGTTATCTTCATCCATTACTATCATTCCGCCAGATCCCATCATTGATCCAATTGCTCCTAATGATTCATAATCTATTGGAGTATCTAAATCTGCCACTGTGATACATCCACCGGATGGTCCACCAGTTTGAACAGCTTTAAATTCACGTCCATCTTTAATTCCGCCACCGATATCGTAAATAATTTCTCTTAAAGTAGTACCCATTGGAACCTCAACAAGACCAACATTATTGATCTTTCCAGCAAGAGCAAAAACCTTTGTTCCTTTTGAAGTCTTAGTACCTATAGAACTATACCACGCAGCACCATTATTAATGATTGCAGGGATATTAGCTAAAGTTTCAACGTTATTAACACAAGTTGGTTTTTCCCATAATCCGCTTACAGCAGGGAAGGGAGGTTTAGTAGTAGGCTCTCCTCTTTCACCCTCAATAGAGTGAATTAATGCAGTTTCTTCCCCACATACGAAAGCACCAGCACCATATTTTAACTTTATATCAAAGCTGAAGTTTGTCCCTAATATGTTATCTCCAAGCAACCCGAATTCACGAGCCTGCCTCATAGCAATATTTAATCTTTCTATTGCAAGAGGGTATTCAGCACGAATGTAAATGTTACCTTCATTTGCACCAATAGCAAAACCTGCAATTGCCATAGCTTCAATAATACCATTTGGATCTCCTTCAAGGATTGAACGATCCATGAAAGCACCTGGGTCACCTTCATCTGCATTACATACCACATATTTCTTTTCATTTACACTTCTTTTTGCGAAATTCCATTTTTGGCCTGTAGAAAAACCAGCACCACCTCTACCACGAAGACCAGAGTTAATCATTTCTTGAATAACTTCATCCTGTGACATTGATGTTATTACTTTACCAAGTGCAAGGTATCCACCTGCAGCTATAGTTTCTTTAATATCTTCTGGATTTATAAGTCCACAATTTCTAAGTGCAATACGGTTTTGTTTTTTATAGAAAGACATTTCAGCCTGTGTCTTTACTTTTTGTTTTAATGTTGGTTCTTCATAAAGAAGTCTATCAACAACCTTGTTATTTACTAGATGTTCTTTAACCATTTCCTCTGCATCTTCTGGTGTAACCTGAATGTAAAATACATTATCAGGTGATACACTTACTACAGGTCCTTTTTCACAAAAACCAAAACAGCCTGTGATTGAAACTTTAACTTCTTCAGCTAAACCAGCCTTTGAAATCTCATCTCTTAAACTTGTAACAATTTCAGCACCTCTAGCTGACTTACAGCCTGTACCGCCACAAACCATTAATTCACGTTTGATTTTGCCTTCTGCCTTTGTGCCAGCTTTAGCAAGTCTTAGTGCTAATAGTGGTGAAAATTCATCATTTAACTTCTTTAATTCATCGAAACTAGCAATTTTTTTCAATATATTTCCCCCCTTATTGCTCATATTCAGTTATGATTCTTTTTACATCAGCAGCGCCAACATGACCATAAACTTTATCGTTTATAGTAACAACCGGAGCAAGTCCACAAGCACCTACACAACGTAGAACCTCAATTGTATACTTACCATCAGCTGTAGTTTCACCAGTTTTGATTCCCAAAACCTTTTGAAACTCATCTAAAACTGCACCTGAACCTCTAACGAAACAAGCAGTGCCCATACAGACATTAATTACAAATTCGCCTCTTGGCTCAGTCGTAAAATATGAGTAGAAGGTTACAACTCCGTATACTTTTGAAGCAGGTATATCTAGCTTTTCTCCTACGAAAAGCTGAACCTCTTGTGGAAGATATCCAAAAATACCTTGTGCCTTATGAAGTACTTCGATTAATGCCCCTTTTTTTTCTGGGAGATTATTGATAAAAACTTCAAGTTGTCCGTATTTCTCTTCCGTAATTTGGTTTTTACACATAGAAAATGCCTCCTTACAATAATTTCATTAATTCATTATTTTATAGTTAAAATGTTAACGAACTAATGCCGTCAATTAATAATTATACAGTATAATTTGATAAAATAAAACTAAAAATTTCAGGAATATTTAAGATTCTACGTAGATTAAATATTCGCATTTTTCTGAAAATAATAGAAAAGCTCAATTATAGAGCTTGTAATCATATTTATAGGCATAAATGGATTAATATAACAAAGATTATTTTTAAATTTGCAAATTAACCAGATAAAATAAAGAGTGTTAAATATTATACAACGAGAAAGACAGATAATGTTATTAACAATAAAAAAAGGCTATTTATCAGCCTTTAAGTAAATTTCCCTTTATATTTAAATATAAAGAGAAATAGAGCTCTTAAGTTGTTCATTAATAAAAATGTCTATGCTTTTATTTTCTTCATTGTACTTTATTTTTTGATTTCCTATTATATATTCATTTTCAGACCCTAAGGCGTAAAAAATATCATCTGAAAGAGTGCTTAGTATTTCTAGCTGATTGTCTTTTGAAAGTAATGTCCAATCTTTTAAATTCATCTGAAAAAGTTCCTGGAGATTAACAAAACTCTCTAAAACTTTTGTTAATTCATCGATTATCTGAGTATATTCTCTTGTATGTTTTAATCCCATATTAACTTTCCTCCTTATTTAAACCTAATAGTATCATTTAATAGTAGCATTTTTTATTAACCTTGTCTAACATTAGTCTAGTTTGTGTTGTCACAACCTAATTATTGTGGTATATTTACATGATATAATTGATAAAGACGAGGAGAGATTAGAATGGATAAGAAAATAGTAAAACCATCTATATTACCAGGTTTTATGGAACTACTTCCAAGTGAGCAAATATTATTTAATAAAATGTTAGATACAATTAGAAAGAATTATGAAAAGTATGGGTTTGTTCCTATAGATACTCCGGTTATAGAGAAGTCAGAAATATTACTTGCAAAGGGTGGAGGAGAAACTGAAAAACAGATTTATAGATTTAATAAAGGGGATAGCGATTTATCTCTACGTTTCGATTTAACTGTGCCTCTCGCTAGATATGTAGCTCAACATTTTTCTGATTTGAATTTCCCTTTTAGAAGGTATCAGATTAGTAAAGTTTTTAGAGGCGAAAGAAATCAAAAGGGTAGATTTAGAGAATTTTATCAATGTGATATAGATATAATTGGAAATGGAAAACTTAGTATTATAAATGACGCAGAAATTCCTACTATTATATATTCAACATTTAAAGACCTTGGTTTTGATTCCTTTACTATACATATTAACAATAGAAAGATACTAAATGGTTTTTATGATGCTTTAAATATAGAAAACAAAGTTGAGGTTTTAAGAACCGTTGATAAGTTAGATAAAATAGGCTTTGATATTGTTAAAGAAGAACTTGTTAAGTTAGAGATAGAAGAAAAGGCTATTGAGAAAATACTGAATTTTATTAAAATTGATGGCAGTAATGAAGAAATACTAAAAGCTCTTTCAGAGCTTGAAATTACTAATACTATTTTTCAAGAAGGTGTCGATGAGTTAACAAAAGTTGTTCACTATATTGATTGTTTTCAAGTTCCGGCTAAAAATTACAAGATAGATCTAAAAGTTGCCAGGGGATTAGACTATTACACTGGTACAATATATGAAACTACTCTAGATGATTACCCTCAAATTGGGAGTGTGTGTTCCGGGGGGCGTTATGATAATCTAGCAGAATATTACACAAATCAAAAGTTGCCCGGTGTAGGAATTTCTATAGGTTTAACACGATTATTTTATCAACTTAGAGAAGCAAATATAATTTCTAGTGGTTCGTCTAGCTTAACCCAGCTTCTAATAGTACCTTTAGATACTAATATAGATTTTTCTATAAAATTAGCTTCTACCTTAAGAATGAATGATATAATTACTGAAATTTATTTTGATGATGCAAAAATGGTTAAAAAACTTAATTATTCAGATAAGTTAGGAATTCCATATGTTATATTTGTTGGAAGTGAAGAAATAGCTACAAATGTATTGACTTTGAAGGATATGAAATCGGGAGAACAGTTTAAGTTAACTCTAGACCAAATACTTTTAAAAGTAGGTGAGTAATATATATGAATTGGTTAAATAAATTAGAGAGAAAATATCGTAAATTCGCAATTCCAGGTTTCATTAATTATTTAGTAGGGTTGACGGGAATTGTCTATGCTCTAGACTATATTACTAGAAGCAATCTAATAGAAAAAATTTCCTTTGACAGAGATTTAATTCTTAAAGGCGAGGTTTGGAGACTAGTATCCTATATTTTTGTTCCCCCAAGTACAACAATTCTTTGGATATTTTTCGCACTATACTTTTTATATATGATCGGCACAGGACTTGAACAGGAGTGGGGGAGTTTTAAATTTAATTTCTATTACTTTACAGGGGTTATAGGAACAACCCTTGGTGCATTTATAGCAGGAGGAAATGGAACTACAATTTATTTAAGTATGTCTCTATTATTAGCTTTTGCTTATATATATCCTGATTTTGAAATATTGGTTTTTTTAATTTTGCCAGTAAAAATGAAATATTTAGGGTATCTAACCTGGATTACGTATGGATATGCTTTAATTAAAAATCCTTTTAATATAAAGATTGCTATAATAGTTTCTATTATTAATTTCTTCATATTCTTTTCCGGAGATATCATAAAAAATCTTAAGAACAAAAAATCAGTGACAAAAAACAGGCAAAAATTTAAAGTTCAGAAATATGCGCCTGAAAGTATTCATAAATGTACAATCTGTGGTAGAACAGAAAAGGATGATTCTAAATTAGAATTTAGATATTGTTCAAAATGTGAAGGCCGGCACGCTTATTGTTCTGAACATCTTTTTTCACATACTCATATAAAATAAATTATATAGAAGTTAAGAAGGCAATTGCCTTCTTTTTTTATTAACATTTTATGGATAGATATAAATATAGTAATTACTAACTCATTGCAAGAAATT
>JACMJL010000196.1 GCA_014380625.1 Clostridiaceae bacterium | reverse complement strand
TGCCAAGACTGATGGTAGGTGCTTTAATTGCAACATTCCTATTCTCATATGGTTTGCAAGTTCTTATACCTAGTCTGAATGCCACCAATTTTGTTAATGGTGCAGTAATAGGATTTGTAGCCTGGTTCACATTTTCAGTAAGCCATAGTTTAAATACCCAGTTTGAAGGGCGAAAACCAGTGGTATTATTAATCAATAACTGTTGTATGTATTTGCATATTCATTGTTTGGTGGTATCATCGCTATCTGGAAATAACCTAATAACAGTCATAAATATAAACAGTATAATATGAGGAGGAATTATGGAAAATAAACTTAAAAACTATTCTTTGATAATATATAATTTGGAAAGTATAAACCATAAGGAAACTAAATTTACATAGACTCAATAGGGACATCCAGATGAAGAATCTCGTGCTAGTACAGAGAAATTAGTTATTCAATATATTAATTTTAAAGCTCTCCTTTGTCTTTAGTAACAAAAGGAGAGCTTTTTTATTTAACTTTATTTAACTTTATTTAATGAATTTAAATCTTATATGCGTTCTTCCAGCCGGAAGTTCAACCAAAAGAATTCTTTCTATTTTTATATCTATTCCATAACAAAACTTTAATTTACAATTTATGCCATAAATCATCCAAAATATCAAGCCTTTTTTTCACTTTAGCCGTTCTAGTATACCATTACGTTTCACTATGTTTTTATAATCCCATTGAATTTCTTTTGATTTATTAAGCCATCGGGTCAAATCATCTATATTTATCTGTTCTCCATCTGTATAACGCGCTTCGGCGGCCTTATGCTTTCCCACAGACTTTAAGCCTTCTTCAAACGACGCGCCACTCCAGAAAAGTAATTGAATGCATGTTTTGAGCTTGCTGTATCCGACAATCGGATTGCCGTCTATAAACCAAACCGGATTTCCATGCCATATTTTCCCCTCCACTATTGTGAGGCTTCTATTTATTTCATCCATTAGCCTATTACAAATATTTTTATCTTCCTCTGATTGTAATGCATTATATTTTTCAATTTCGTTGTTCATTTTATATCTCCCCTTTGATGAATTCAAATTATGTAAACATAAAATTAATTTTCTCATTATTCACATCCTGTTTATATTCAAGAATAGTTAATTAATGAATTAACTATCTACCTATTATTATATTTTAATTTTCTTATTATTGCAATAATATTTTCAGAATATTCTCACGATTTTACTATCATCAATATGGTAATTTAACATGTTTCCACACACTAAAGCCCTAGAGTATAGAAACATATACTTTAGGGCTTTGAACTCAATAACTATGGAAAAAAGTCATAAAAATATGCCCAAATCCGATCATATTTATGATACAATTCTATCATAGCGCTTGATACAGGTGGATTCGCCAGTAATATAGGCTACTGTTTCGGGTTGGTCAAGCTTTATTGTTCTCTTGCTTCTTTAAAACAGATTCTGCACAAGTTTCTTCAAAGTGGCAGACGATTTTTCAACATTTTCACCCTAATCTTTAAAATTCTTAAAAACTCCATTGCCCAGATAGTAATAATAAATATTAGTATTATCCAAATTATCATTTTCTAATAATTCTTTTCCATTCTGATACTCCATTGGCAAATATTCTTTTCTAAATGCCACTTTATCGTTTGAAATAGTCTGAAGATATACATATACGATGGTTTTTGTGTCCTCATTACATAATGCATATTCGTATACTTTACAACTTCCATAAGCCGTAACATATGCAGGATAGTTAAATTTTTTATTTGAATATTCAATAGAATTAACTACTGTTCCGTTTCTTACATTGATCTCACACTTTATATTTTTAAGCCTATCAATTTCTGCTCTGTATTCTTCATCAGAATAGGTACATTTTAAAAACTGCTGATAATTTATAGAAAAACCTACTCCTCTACATGAATAAAGAAACTCGATATCCTTTGCATTTCCTGAAATTTTCTTAGGAAATACATATAGTCCGCCCCGTAAATCTTCTTTTTCACCATCTATATGACCTTCATATATCCCGTAGTTACTGATATCAATCGTCGTATAGCTTTGATTTCCAAGTGAAAATAAGCCTAATATTATAAGACCGAAACATATTATCATAATAATACTAATGCTTATTGCTCCCAACACTATGAACATTGTTTTTCGCCTGTTTTTTTTCTTTACCTGGAATGCCAAGTCCTTAAATGTTTTACCATTATCTTCCTTTATTTCATCAGGTATTGATGAGTTACAGTACGAGTCCCATAGTTTCTTACACGTTGCGCATTCTTTAATATGACCTTCAACCAATTGTTTACTATTTTCACTGCACACGCCGTCAACACATAGCGGCATAATATCTTTTGCAACATCACAAGTTATTCTATTCATTGCAATAACCCTCCATTCTTTCCTGGATCTGAACCTTTGCCCTAAAGTAGGTTACTCTTGCCCAATTTTCAGTTTTGCTAAAAATGTTACCTATTTCTCTATAAGAAAGTTCGCCGAATACTCGCAGCATGAATACTTCTTTATATGGTTCATTCAACTTATGTAACTGTTTATGGATTTTGAGTATGTGCTCTTTCTCGCAATACTCTTGTTCCAAATTTCTTTCTTCACTAATATCTTCGATATTTTCAAGTGACTCAATTCGCCTCTCCTTACGAAGATAGTCTATATATGTATTCTTTGCAATCTGGCAAAGCCAGGAAAAAACATTTGCATCATCGCTCAGTTTTTTACTTTTTTCCAAGGCTTTAAAAAATGTTTGTTGTGTAATCTCTCTTGCAATACTATCGTTACTGCTTAACCTGATTGCATAGGAGTATACTCTTGAGAAATATCTATTGTACAGCATCTCTATTTCCAGCAACTTGTCACCTCCTCATAAGTATAACGATTAATTTTACATTTCGTTACAAATATTTCTTATATAAATTATACAAAATGGCTGTCTACCTACGAAATATTTAAATAAAAGTACTGATGAATGCACAAATGCTAATCCTGGCAATAGTAGATTTTGTGAAATGTGTGGCAAGCTAACTTATTTTTTTCAAAGAGACCTTTTAGTCCAATGAAAGGAAGAGGTTGATAGAGTCCCTCCTCTATTTAAGATTTGAATTTATTGATAATACTGCTGAAGTCCCCCCTCATGCAGTATTTTTAGTTATTCGTATTTCTCTAGAATGTATCTTATTAGGCACAATTACACAATAGCTGAGTCATAAATAAAATGTTAGGATTTATTGATAGTTGAAAAACTCATAACTTAATACAATTTAAGATCGCTGAGAACGCTTGTGATATCAATAATTCTAATATTTAGAAGCTACAGTGTTAATGTTTCACTAAATATCTTCATCTGTTTCAACATTATCCAATATATTTATTATTTCTATGCCAAACCAACTTATCAAATTAGACAGTAACTCTTCTTTTATTACATACACAACATTTCCTCTAATTGGATAATAGCCATTATCTAACTTTGTTGAATCATTTAGTGCTGCAAGTAGAATTTGTGCGTATTTCTTAGAACGATAAAATTTATAATAATTTATAATCTCCCAATGAATTTCCCAATCAAAGCTTTCTTGATAAAGCTTTATTAGACCTTCTTCTCCCTGGTATAACCGAATAATTGCTACTTGAAGAGATACCATATTCTCTTTTAGAAGTTTTCCTGAGTCCTTTAGTTCTTCTAGTTTATCTATTGCCAATTTACTTTTTGTACCACCGAAATACTCGATAGCAGTTTTCTGAATATCAGATTCCGTCTCTACATCATGGTATAGGTACTTATCAATAATATTAATAGCACTTTTGTACTTCTGAAAGCATAAGTTTTCTAATACTGTGACAGACCTAATAACACCTAGCCCAGTTTCATTCTCCAGGCACTTTAGTAAATACTCACAAACAGAATTATGTGTAACTAAACCCGCTACAACTATTCCGGTCCATGAAATTGGATTTTATACATACTTGTCCATATAAATTTTAGGCTTCAAAATTAACCAACTGCTGCTTAGGTAGTCTTTTTTCTTGAAATAACATTCCGCTAAGGCTTCCAATTCTTATATAACAACTGGAAATTCTAGCTGAATGATATCTTGAAAAAATGCCGGCACGATAGTGCCAGAAACAACAGTATTTACAAATTTGCTATACAGACAAAATAATAATTATAATAAGTTTAAATGTGTTTCTACTTCATATTTAAAGGAACAGAGACGCGATATTGATTTTTTTTACCATTTATATCCTTAGGATTAAAAAAACTGAAATCAATCAATATATTTTTTGCTCCAGCTAACGATATATATTCATAGGTTATTTCCTCCGAATGTTGATTGGCTGTACCAGTATTATACCCTTGTGCACTGATTTCACTTCCTTTTTCATTGCCACAGTAAATAGTTCCATCTGCACGATAGAAAGCAAGCTCTCCAGTCATAACTACCTTTACCTTGATTTGGGTTTTCGATACCGTTATGCTGCTAACTTGAAAATTCATGTTATCTACTTTTTGTGAGAAGTCACAAGGATATGTTATCGAGCTTTCCCCTTGAATGGGAAATTTAAGTTCCCAATTTCCTACTATATTGTTCAGACTTTTTATCCTTAAAGCCAGACTCTGATCTTTCGTTATTTTCGCCGGAAATTCAATAATATTCGCTTCACTGGATTTTTGCGCATTTCCACCGCCAAATCTCAAAGAATTGTACGCCTCACCTGAAGCGGTGACTAGTTGTATTCCTGAGAAACTGATGTCGGAAAAATTTAATTCCTTTCCGTCTTGAAAAATTCGCGCCTGTAATAGTACCCTTTCACCATCATTGATCGCACCCAACAAATTAATTTTAATATTATTATTTATGCATGATACATTAAGAGGTTGAACATAACCTTTTGGGTCCGCATTATTAACTCCATTATCATAAGCACTGTTATTAAAAATAAAATGTTTGTATGTAAATCCGGCACATATAAATATGACTAAAAAGCATCCAATAATAAAAACGGACTTAAGTGAAAACTTTTTGTATGTCTTATTGCAATTATGCTCAATAGCTTGGGGGGATAAATCAGTATTAATAAACTTATCGCGAATATCGTAAAGAACCTTCTCAATATTGTCATCCATAGAATTGTTAATGTTATTTACTTTATTTTTCATTCTTCTCATCAAACTCCTTTCTAAGTCTATCTAATCCCCTATATAGTCTTGATTTTACTGTACTCTCAGGACAATGTAGTATTTGTGCAATACTACTGATCTCAAATCCTCCGTAAAACTTTAGATAAATAATCATTCTCTCCTTCTCTTGCAATCTATCTAGCAAATCTCTCATTAGTAACTCATCTTCGTTTAGCGGTGTGCTATAAATTGTTGAAATATTTTCTTGCAGTAAATATCGTCTATTTTTTTTTTTGTATTGTTCTCGCGTTATTAATTAAGACTCTTGTTACCCATGTAGCAAAAAATTGTTTATGCTTTATTTTATGTATATTCTTAAATGCTTTTAAATAAGTCTCCTGCAAAGCATCTTCGGCATCTTGTCTATTTTTTAATATAGCTAGAGCAATATTAAAAAGTTGGTTCTTAACTGTATTTAAGATGTTTTCCAGTACTTCCTTATCTCCGTCTATCGCTAGTTGGACATCATTTAGGTTAATTGCAAGTTCTTGCATCAATTCACCTCCATTTTATTATTTTCTATTATTAGATACAGAAACATCAGAAAAAGTTTCATTGCGCAATAATTTATTTAGTTGAATTAATCCAAATGAATAATCATTACCATCCACAGCCGATTTCTGTAGTATCGCAATTGCCTTTTCTCTGTTTATTGCTGAATTCATACTTCGTAATAGTGCCACAGAAGCTGACACAAATGCCGTTGAATAAGAAGTTCCTGTAACATATTCCCCATCTTTTACACACGGACTGCTGATAGATGCCCTGTTCTTTTCAAAATGTAATGCTTCAAGAGTCCAATGTTTAATTCCGCGAAATTTCTCGCGAAATGGGGCAGCTATCTTCTTATTAAAGTTGTAAGGATTTTAATACCCCTCCCCGTAAGAAAAGATCAACAATCACATATTTTTCTACGATTATTGACCTTACCATAACTTTTATATACTAACATTCTTGCTTAATTATTTATTCCGTTTAAAACGCTTCTAGCAATAGTTTCATCTATGTCTAACAAGGATTTTATGTATCCCTGCCAATCATTCATTTGTTCAACCTTTTTCCCCAACAATATCATTTCAAGATTTTTTCTTATTTCTTGTATATTCTTATATTGATTATTATGAGGATCTTCCTTAATTATTACTAGTGTCAACCTTAGACTCTTAAGCGTCAGCTCCTTATTGTAACCTTTTTTTAACCACTTCTCTTTAATTATAGATACATCAAGTTTCATTGATTCACTTTCATCTAGGCCATACTTAATTAATGATTTTGTATTTCCAACTACACAACTATCCCCTTTACAGACTCCGCATTTATTTGTTCCAAGGCAAATATGATGTATATTTTCTCCAACTTGTTGATAGTAATTATATAGCTCCCTAGATTTCTTTATAAATACCGACTCTTGACCTTCTCGTCTTTTTGTAATTATTGGTTTTATTATAATAATTACTGAAATACTTATTACAACTATGAACATTAAAATGTTTTGTAAGTTCAAATACTCTTTTGGAACAGTTTGATATAATTTAGTTATTCCAAAGAACATAAACACAGCTGATGCCACTATTTTTATGGTCAATTCAGGTATTTTAGCTCCTAGCTTTTTGCCTATTATAATACCTATTCCACCAGTAACAATCATACCTAAAACAGTACCACACAATATAGCCAACGGATAGGCTGCATCAGTTGCTAGTGTTATTGCAGTTAATTGAGTCTTATCTCCCAACTCACCGATAAAAAATGCCATAGCTACTGTAATAACTGGTCCAAATTTAGATTTTTGCTTCTCATCCTCATCCTCTTCATCATCAGACTTTAACGTCCACAGAGAAAATCCAACAAATGCAAAACCAGCAACAATTTGAACTGTATTAATTGGAATTAAAGTAGAAATATAACTCCCCAGAAGAATTGCTAAGCCATGATTGAAAAAACAACCTAAAAAAATTCCTAATAATACTTTTTTAACTGGAAACTTTGTAGCAAATGCCATTGCTAGTATTTGAGTTTTATCCCCCATTTCAGCAATAAAAATAAGTATGAATGCTTTTATTAATTCCTGTATCATTATTTACCTCCCTATACAATTTTTCATTAATCTAAAATTCTGGTTCTACATGAACCACTACATCTATAATATTAAACTGGCTTCTCAACATCATTTCAATCTCTTCAGTGATATTATGTCCCTCAACCACACTTAAGTCTGGGGCCTCTGATTTAAAGAAAATAATAGATCGAGCGGCGTTGTATAAAACATCTATTCCTACACCTATCATAATCAAAGACGATATAAGAGATGCGATAGTTTCCGCTCTAAAATGACCATAAAGATGATCGTCATCTGCTGGTTTTCTTGATACTTTTAATCCAATTAAAACAGCTAGTGAAGCAACTATATCCGTTGTATTATTTAGTCCATCTGCTGTTAGAGCCTTTGAACTTGATAAATATCCCATTCCAAGCTTCAATAAGGACAATACAATATAAGCAATAATACTTATGCGAGCACCTCTTTCTGCAAGCTTTAGACCATTATACTTTTCCTCCATATCTTTCACTCCTCCATTTGTAAAATTATTACCAAATTAATAAAAACAGTATAAAAAAAGACTTTTAGCATAACTCAACAGAATTATACTAAAAGTCTCGTTACCCTAAGGTTATAAAGCCAGGTGCAGCTAGCACCGGTATGTTGACTTTATAGTTCCAACTACTCCCTTTTAACAATATGATTATATAAAAAACACCTATACTTGTCAATTATTATAAAGTTCTAAATAAAAAAACCAACCAAAGTGAACCTTGACACTTTAGTTGGCCTTTTCCATATCTTAATTCAATTATAACTTCAATTTTTCAACTTCCTTAAGGATTTCATCTAGGGAGCTCATAGCATTAGTTAATGTTTAGGTATAGCTTCTTTGGAGTGCTTTTCCAAAACTGTTCCTCAGTCATATTAAGAAGATTAGTTCCTAAATAGAAAAGCCACTCCCAATCCCATCCTTGAGACTCGGTGTGGCTATCTATTCCCCCATATTTTCAGTTACTGCTGGCATTGCTACAGTTAAAGCTTCATTAATAGCAGTACCTAATGTCTCCATAGACCTCCTCAAGTTCACAGAAAGTGTTCATATCAAATTTTAGTTCATACTCATTGTCTTTTAATTTGAACTTTATTCCTTTATTTTTCAGTTCTGACGCTTCAAATTTATCACCTCCAATCTGATTTTAGACAAGAAAAAACAGGGGTTTGAAAATCCCTGTTAGTTAACAATATAGGAATACAATGGCTTAAACAACATTTAAGGGACTCATTGTATATTTTATGTAACATAAGTTTCAATAGAATTTCATATATAGCTGATAAGTATATTGCTAAAATAATTTATCTTTCTTCATTAGCAATACTACGCCTATAAGTACAGTTGGAATAAATATCATTGCAAATACTATCCAAAACGCCATTGCATAATTGTGCATTGGGATTCCTTGTACATTCATAGAAAAAAGTCCACTAACAAGAGTCATAGGCAGTATAGCAACTTGAACAATGGTAAAGGTACGCATCAACCCATTCATTGTATGGTTAGTGAGTGATGCAAAAGTATTATCAGCAGATTCAATAACTTCTTTATAGTTTTCAAGCATATCCCATATTTTTTCTATCTTGTCAGTAATATCATCAAAGTATATATCCATGTCTTTAGGAAGATATTTTATAATAACTTTTTCTAATGTTATTATAACAGGTCTTAATGGTTTAACTACACTTCTATAGTTAATTATCTGCATTTTAGTTCTTGATATAGTTTCAAGCATTGATTTAGAACGAGTAGCAAACACTTGCCTATTTATTTCATTAACCATATTTCCAATTTTATCAAGCATTGGAAAGCAATAATCAAATAATGCCTTAATTATCTCATAAAGCAATAATGCTGAACCCTTCTCCATGTATTCCATTCGTAATTCTTCTTTTGACTGGCAATTTTGTGCTAACTCCACTAAAGGTTTAAGTTCTCCCTCATGTAGTGTAACCAAATAATCGTGACCTATAAAAATATCTATTTCTTCGGATTCCAATCTAAAAAGTTCTTTTTTATATCTTGGAAGGTGAAGTACAATAAAGCTATAATCTTCGTAAGAATCCACCTTTGACCTTTGGTGTTCAGTCATGCAGTCCTCTAATAGAAGGTCATGAAAGTCATACATATCCTTTAGCATTTCAATTTCCTTATTCG